>NZ_JZWY01000153.1:0-8546 GCF_000966955.1 Streptomyces sp. NRRL S-495 | reverse complement strand
GGCGTACGGTGTGGCCGCGTCGCCGGTGGAGCCGACCACCACGATCGGCGTCGCGGCCTTCGAGGTGATCGGGTGCGCCTTCTCCGGCGAACGGAACGGCCAGCTCCGGCAGTCCGGGTCGAACAGTGCCGCTCCCGGCTCGTGCCGGCTGATCAGCGGCGCCTTGGCGGCCATCTGGGCGTAGGCGGCGTCGAGTGCGGCTCCAGTGAGGACGTCGGTCGCCCCGTCGGCGCAGTAGATCGCCGTGTAGGCGTCGGCGGAGACGCTGTAGTGGCCGTCCTTGTCCCGCTTGTTGTAGGAGTCGGCGTAGGCGAGCAGGTTCTCGCCCTTGCCGCGGGCCATGGCCCAGCCGATGCTGTTGGCCAGGGCGTCCCAGCCGCTCTCGTCCCCGTAGAGCCCCTCGATCACGCCGGTCCAGGCCGCGGTGGAGGTGAGGGTGCGTCCGTCCTTGGTGACGAGCGGCTTCTGCTTGAGTCCGTCGAGGAAGTCGGCGAGCTTGCCCGCCGCCTTGTCCGGGTCCTTGCCGAGCGGGCACTGCGCCTGCTTGACGCAGTGGGCGGCGAAGGCCTGCAGCGAGCGCTCGAAGCCCGCGTACTGCTCGATGTTGTTCTCGGCTATCGGCTTGGCCGGGTCGACCGCGCCGTCCAGCACCAGCCGGCCGACCCGGTCCGGGAACTCCTCGGCGTAGACGCTGCCCAGGTAGGTGCCGTAGGACAGGCCCAGGTAGCTGAGCTTCTGGTCGCCGAGCGCCGCGCGCAGGACGTCGACGTCCCGCACGGTGTCACGGGTACCGATGTGCTCCAGCAGCTTGCCGTACTTCGCCCCGCAGGCGTCGGCCAGGGCCTTGCCGTGCTCCGGGCCGAGCACGTCGGTGGTGATCCAGCTGTCCCGGGCCTTGTCGTCCAGGCAGTTGACCGGGGCGCTGAGACCGGAGCCGCGAGGGTCGAAGCCGACGATGTCGTAGTGGTCGCGCAGCGGACCGTCGTAGTCCTTCTGGCCGCGCTGGACCATGCCGACACCGCTGCCTCCCGGCCCTCCCGGGTTGACCAGGAGGGAACCGGTCCGCTCTCCGGGCCTGGAGCTGGTGATCCGGGCCACTCCGACATCCAGGGTCTCCCCGGAGGACGGGTCGGCGTAGTCCAGCGGGACCTTGAGGGTCGCGCACTGGACCGCCGACTCGTCGGTCTTCGTGGTCGCCGGGTCGTCCTTGCAGGCCGTCCAGGCGAGCTTCTGGCCGTAGAAGGCCTGGAGCGCCGGGTCCGCCTGGCCGGTCGGCTTCACGGTCGGGGTCGGCGTCGGGGTGGCGGTCGGGGCGGGCGCGGGGGCGGCCGGGTCCGAGGGGCCTGCGGGCGAAGCGGTGGCCGGGGCGGCCGTCGGGGCGGTGGAGGCCGCGCCGGTGGAGCCGCCGGTGCTGGTGCAGGCGGCCAGCAGGGCGGCCGCGGCGACGGCGGGCAGGGCACGTCGCGAGAGTCGGGTGATCATCGAATGCACCGCACACGAATATCACCCGACCGTCACACCATCGACGGCGCCCCACCCCCTCGACGGGGTGTCAGGCGGGGTGTCAGCCGCCGCACTGCTGCAGCATCGCCCTCTTGTCCGCCTCCGTCACCGGCAGCTGGTACTTCAGCGACACCTGCGCGAAGCGGACCGCGTACGCGCACCGTATCCGCGGGTCGGCGGGCAGCCAGGCGGACGGGCCGGAGTCGCCCTTGGAGGCGTTCTGCGAGCCGTCGGCGGGGACGAGGTTCAGCGGGTCGTTGGCGATCCGGGCCCGCTTGGCCTTGTCCCACCCGCTCGCGCCCATCTGCCAGTCGTAGGACAGCGGCATCACATGGTCTATCTGGATCTTCGACGCCTGCTGCTTGCTCCAGCGCACGGTCTTCCCGGTGTACGGGTCGAGGATGGTCATCGCGGTGACCACGCACTTCGAGCCGTCCTTGCGCTCGACCGCCGAACCGTCGCGGGCCAGCAGGTCGTTGCGGGTGTCACAGTTGTTGCGGCCGCCCGGCACACCGTCCACGCTGTCGGTCCAGGCGGGGCCGAACTCGTTGCGGTCGTAGCCTTCCTTGGGGCCGGTCGCGGCGGTGGCGACCCTGGCGATCAGCTCCCGGCCCGCCTTCTGCTCCTCGGGCGAAGTCAGCGGCGCCAGACCGGGCTTGGTGCCGTCCGGGTTGTCCAGCGGACTGGTGCCCGGGCCGACGGCGCCCGCCCCGGCGGGCGCGGCGTCCTCGCTGCGCGTCCCGGCGCCGGAGCAACCGCTCAGCACCAGGGTGGATATCAGGAACACGGCGGCGGCCGACAGGGTGGGGCGACGGGCGGGCACGGTGGACTCCCCGGATGGGTGGGCGGCTGACGGCGCACCAGCAGACCAGCCCGCCCGCACCCGGTCAAGCCACCACAACCCGGAGCATTTCGATCATGGCGAAGCTCACACCGGGCGCCGCCCCGCCCCCGCTACGACCGCACTACGACCGCGCGCCGCGGACGATCTCCTCGACCACCGCCTCGAACGGCGTCGCCGTCACCCCGAGCACCTCCTCCGTACGCGTCGAGTCCAGCCGCAGCGGCCGGTCGTACAGGTAGGCCATCTCCTCCACCTCGGCGAGGATTTCGTCCCCCGACCGGACCAGATCGGCCGGCGCGACGGCGGTGAGCGGCGGTGAGCGCGGGCTCCGGCGCCCCGGCCGCCGCCGCCAGCCGCCGGGCCACCTCGCGGGCCGAGGCCTCGCTGGTGCTGGGCACGTGCCAGGCCCGGCCCCAGGACGCCTCGTTGCGGGCGGCGGCGACCAGGGTGGCGGCCACATCGCCGAGGTGGCTCCAGCTGTGCGGCGCGTCCAGGTCGGCGGGGTAGCCGACCGGCTCGCCGGCCAGCACGGCGGGTACCACCGTGAAGCCGAACAGCGAGGTGGCGCCCCGGCCGAGGAAGTCGCTGGCCCTGACCTCCGTGACGCGTGCCCGGCCCGCCCGGTGCGCGGCGAGCGCCTCCGCCCACAGGGCCGCCCGCAGCGTGCCCTTGCGGCTGGTCGGGGCGGCGGGCAGGTCCTCGGTGAGCGGGCCGTCGACCGGCCCGTAGCCGTACAGGTTGCCGAGCATCACGTAGCCCGCGCCGGTCCGTTCGGCGGCGGTCAGCAGCCCGGCGGCGAGCGGCGGGAACTCGGTGAGCCAGCGGTGGTAGGGCGGGGCGGCGCAGTTGACCAGTGACAGCGCGCCCTCGGCCAGCGCGGTGAGGGCGTCGGCGTCGGCGGCGTCGGCGGCGATCCGCTCGATGCCGGGGTGCTCGGGGCCGGTGCCGCGCCGGGTGACCAGCCGGACCTGTTCGCCGGAGCCGGCGAGGAGCAGGGCGGTAGCGGTGCCGGTCGGGCCGGCGCCGGTGACGACGTGGAAGGACATGGGAGGCTCCTGGGCTGCCGTTGGGGTGGGTGGCGCCGGAGCGTCGGCGCCGTGATCAACTCTCCTTCGGGACCCGGCCGCACGGCAGGGCCCGGGCTGCCAAGGTTCCGGAGGTTCTGGCCATGCCCCCCACCGCCCGACCGGCCCCGACCGGGCCTGCGAGCGACTCCCGACCGGCCGCCAACCGACCTGCCGACTCCCGACCTGCCGCCAACCGACCGGCCGCCACCCGGCCGACCGGCGTCCATCGGATCGCGGTGGTCGCGGTGCCCCCGGTGACCGCCTTCGACCTCACCATTCCCGACCTCGTTTTCGGCTCCGCCGAACTGGACGGCGACCCGGTGTACCGGGTGCGGATCTGCACCGCCGAACCGGGCCCGGTGACCACCACCGGCAGCCTCCAGGTGGTCGTCCCGCACGGCCTGGAGGAGATCGCCGAGGCCGACACCGTCCTCGTCACCGGGTCCGCCTCCCGCGCCGACGCCGACGAGCGGATCCTCACCGCCCTGCGCGCGGCGGCGGACCGGGGCGCGCGGATGGCCTCGATCTGCACCGGTGCCTTCGTCCTGGCCCAGGCCGGGCTGCTGGACGGGCACAGCGCCACCACCTACTGGGTGCAGGCGGGCGCCCTGGAGCACCGCTTCCCCAAGGTGCGGGTGCTCCCGCAGGCGCTGTTCGTCGACGACGGCCCGGTGCTCACCTCGGCCGGGCTGACCGCCGGCATCGACCTGTGCCTGCACATGGTGCGGACCGACCACGGCGCGGCGATGGCCAACGCCGTGGCCCGGCTGGCGGCGCTCTCGGAGGTCCGCGAGGGCGGCCGGGCGCAGATCCTGCCGGCCCCGGTCGCCGGCGCGGACGGCAGTTCGCTCGCCGCCACCCGGGCCTGGGCGCTGGCCCGGCTGGCCGAGCCGCTCGCCCTGGCCGACCTGGCCGCGCACGCGGGGGTGAGCGTGCGCACCCTCAACCGCCGCTTCCGGGCCGAGACGGGCACCACGCCGCTGCACTGGCTGCTCACCCAACGCCTGGAGCAGGCCCGCGAGTTGCTGGAGTCCACCGATCTGGCGGTGGACCGGGTCGCCGCCAGGACCGGCTTCGTCACCGCCGATTCGCTGCGCGGCCACCTGCTACGGCGGATCGGCATGACCCCGCGCGCCTACCGCACGCACTTCGCCCGGTCGGCCGCCGATCCGCGCTCCGGCGAACGCCCCTGACGCACAGTCACCCTGACGCACAGTCAGCCGCCGATGGCCGACATCGGACGGGCGGGCCTGACGAAGTCCGCGCCGCCGATGGCGTGGCCGGGGCCCTTACGGGCGATGGTGGCCCGCCAGGCGGCCTCCACCCGGTCGTCGTCGGCGCCGTCGCGCAGCAGCGCGCGCAGGTCGGACTCCTCGGTGGCGAACAGGCAGTTGCGCAATTGCCCGTCGGCGGTGAGCCGCACCCGGTCGCACCCGCCGCAGAACGGACGGGTGACGGAGGCGATCACGCCCACCGCCGCGTCCGTCCCGGCGATCCGCCACTCCTCGGCCGGGGCGTTGCCGGACCGGCCGACCGGGTGCAGCTCGAAGCGCTCGCCGAGGCGGGCCAGGATCTCGTCCGCGGTGACCATCCGCTCGCGGTCCCAGGCGCCCTGCGCGTCCAGCGGCATCGACTCGATGAAGCGCATCCGGTAGCCGTGCCGGACGGCGAACCCGAGCAGCTCGGCCAGTTCGTCGTCGTTGACCCCGCGCACCGGCACCGCGTTCACCTTCACCGGGGCGAGCCCGGCCGCGTGGGCGGCGGCCAGCCCGGCCAGCACGTCGTCGAGCCGGTCCCGGCGGGTGAGCGCGGCGTACCGCTCGGGGCGCAGGGTGTCCAGGCTGACGTTGACCCGGTGCAGCCCGGCCGCGCGCAGCGCCCCGGCGGTCCTGGCCAGGCCGATGCCGTTGGTGGTCAGCGACACCTCCGCCCCGAGCGCGGCGATCCGCCCGACCAGGGCGGGCAGGCCGCGCCGCAGCAACGGCTCGCCGCCGGTGAGGCGCACCGCCGTGATGCCGAGCCGGCGGACCGCGATCCGCACCAGGCGGACCACCTCGTCGTCGCTCAGCACCTCGGCCCGGGGCAGCCAGTCCAGCCCCTCGGCGGGCATGCAGTAGGTGCAGCGGAGATTGCACCGGTCGGTCAGCGACACCCGCAGATCGGTGTGCACCCGCCCGTACCGGTCCACCAAGGGGCGCACCGCCCCGATGTGCTCCCCGACGGCGCGGTCCGGTGCGGCGGCGGCCGCTCCCGGGGCCGCCCCCGGCGCACTGTTCCTCGACGCACTGTTCCTCGACGCGCTGCTCATCCGCCCAGTACAGGGGCCCTGCGGCGGGAGCACCAGCGGCCGAACCGCCGGGGCGCGGCCACTCGCCGCCGCCCCCGCTCGTGCGATCGCTCGTGCGATCGTCCAACACCCGGCGGCGGGACTGTCGCCCCGGCCGCCGGGCCGGGCAGGCTGGGCACATGGAACAGAGGGACGCGGTCACCGCGCTGGTGCTGGCGGCCGGGGGCGGGCGGCGGTTGGGCGGACGGCCGAAGGCGCTGCTGCCGTACCGGGGCCGGCCGCTGGTGGAGCACGCTGCGGCGGCGGCCCGGGCGGGCGGCTGCCGGGAGGTGACGGTGGTGCTGGGCGCGGACCGGGAGCGGGTGCGTTCCACCGCCCATCTGCCGGGCTGCCGGCTGGTGGCCAACCCGGACTGGGCGAGCGGCATGGGCTCCTCGCTGCGGGCCGGTCTGGCCGCGCTGCCCGCAGGGTCCTCGGCGGTGCTGGTGATGCTGGTGGACACCCCGGGGGTGGGCCCGGCCGCGGTGGCCCGGCTGCTGGCCGCGCACCGGGCCGGGGCCGGTCTGGCCGCGGCGACGTACGGGGGGCGGCGCGGGCACCCGGTGCTGATCGGGGCCGAGTACCTCGCCGAGGCGGCGGCGGGCGCGCGGGGGGACGCGGGGGCCCGGGCCCTGCTGGCGGCGCACGCCGACGAGTTGGTCCCGGTCGAGTGCGCCGACGTCGCCTCCCCGGACGACCTGGACACGCCCGCCGACCTCGCCCGCTGGGGCGCGGGGTGACACCCGCCCGGCGCCGGACCGGCACCGGAGCACCACCGGAGCCCGGCCGTCCGCCGCCGCTCGGGGCGGGACTCCCGCCCGAGGGGGACCGCCCTCCTCCTCACCGGCGAGGATTCGGGCGCGCACCCCTGATTCGTCCCTGAGGATTGCCGCATTCCGCGCCGCGCCTCCCGGGTTTCGGGGAGCATGGGACACGTCACTCCGCCCCCGATTCGAACGGACGGTACCCCGCGATGGCCGGACTGCCCGACGACTTCACCGGACACGACCCGGCCGGGCGCGGCCCGGGGGCGGCGGGTGGCGCCCGGGCGATCCGCTGCCCCGCCTGCCGGCGGGAGCACCTCTACGAGCCGCCCTCGCTGCCGTGCCCGTGCGGCGCCTCGCTCAAGGTGCCGCTGCTGCGCGGCGGGGTGCCGGTGCAGGTGCGGTTCCGGTCGTGGGAGGACTCCTGGCTGAGCATGCGCTGTCCGCACTGCGGCCGCTCCGACCAGTGGCCGCAACCCGAGTTCACCTGCAACTGCGGCGCCACCGTGCGGCTCCCGGTGGACCGGACGACCCGGCTGGGCGGCGGGGCGGCGGCCGGCCCGCTGGGTACCGCCGCCGGGCCGCGGGCCTCCCACCCGCACCCGGCCCGCCCCGCGCACTCCCTGGACGCCCCGCCCGCCGCGGCGCCGCCGGCCACCGGGTCCGGCGGGCAGGCCGCGCAGTGGCGGCGCCGCGCCCCGTTCCGCCCGCACCCGGTGCGGACCTCGCAGGACGCGGTGTTCACCGCCGCCCGCTACCTGGAGTGGCTGGGCTTCGACGACCTGGAGCTGACGGAGGCCCAGGAGCGCGACGGTGTGACCCTGTTGGGCGGCCGGATGGTCGCGCAGGTGGACACCTGGACCGAGCCGGCCGACGTGAAGTCGGTCGAGTGCCTGTGGCTGCAGACCCTGCACGCGGAGGAGATGGCCGCCGCGATGTTCACTCTTGCGGGCTATTCGCACCAGGCCACGGTGCGCGGCGAGCAGCTGCTGGTGGCCCTGTTCAGCCTGGATCTGGCGGGTGTGCCGCAGCCCGCGAACGGCGCCGCGGAGGCCCTGATGGAGACCGGCTGGACGTCCTGAGGCCTCGTTCGGGCCCCGACCGACCGGCCGCTGATCGTTTAGACGAAAACCCGGCCGCGCGCAACAACCTCCGCTCGTGATCTGGTGCACAAGCTCGCCCCCGTGTTGAATTGCCGCCACAACGCGGGCCTGTGGTGTGTCGTGCCACGGACGGGGAGGGCCCGCGTCCTGCTGGATGGCGCACACAAGGAGGTGGCGTTGTCGGAGCACGGATGGGGCCCGAACGGTCAGGACGCACCGGGGCGCACAGCGCCACCGGAGCCGGGGGACACCGTATGGCGGCTGCGGTCCCGGGCGTGCTGGCGGGAGGCCGCCGACCTGCTGCGGCCGGCCGCAGAACGCGACCCGGAGGCAGCTCTGATCAGGGCCGAACTCCTGATCGAGCAGTGCCTGTTCACCGCCGCCCACTGGAACCAGGCGGAGCAGGCCCTGCGACTGGCCGAGGCCACCGTGACCACCACCGAGCAGCGCGCGGCGGCCGCCTGCGCCCGGGGCTTCCTGGCGTACGTGGCCAGCGTCCTGGGCGCCCGCGACCGTCTCGACGAGGCGCAGGCCGCGCTCGGCCGCACCTCGGCGCTGCTGCCGCCGGACGCACCGGGCCGGCCGCTGCTGGACTTCCGCCGGGGACTGGTGGCGGAGAACCTGCTGCGCGACCCGACGGCGGCCTGGATCGCCTACCGCCGGGCCCACGAGGGCGCGGGGGAGCGCGGCGACGAACTGCTGCGCTCCTCGACCTGGCGGCACCTGGCCGCGCTGGCGCTGGCCGCCGGGGACCACGAGCGGGCCCGGGAGGGCTTCGACGCCTCGTTGCGGCTGCGCGAGCAGTTGGGCTTCACGGTCGGGGTGGCCCCGGCGCTGGCGGCGCTGGCCGAGGTGTCCGAGCCGGAGGAGGCCACCCGGCTGCGGGCGGAGGCGACCCGGCTGGTGCAGGCGCTCGGGGGCGTGCCGGTATGGCTCCCC
>NZ_JZWY01000145.1:0-604 GCF_000966955.1 Streptomyces sp. NRRL S-495 | reverse complement strand
CCACCGACGGCGACTACGCCGGCACCGGCTGGTCCGGCACCTGGGCCACCCAGGGCGGCACCGGCCTCAAGGAAACAGTCGCGAGCGCGGTCACCGGCAACACCGTCCACGTCTACACCCTCGGCACCACCGGCCACGTCTACACCAAGGACGCCGACTACACCACCGGCCAGTGGACCACCACCTGGCAGGAGGTGCCCGGCGGCGCCGAGGGCGCCGCCGCCGTCAGCGCCACCACCATCGGCAACCGCGTCCACCTGAACATCATCGGCTCCGACGGCGCGCTCCACACCACCGACGCCGACTACGCGGGAACCGGCTGGTCCGGCACCTGGGTGGCCCTGGGCGGGACCGGCCTCAAGGCCCTCGCCAGCACCGTCACCGGCAACACCATGCACGTCTTCGCCCTCGGCGCCACCGGTCACGTCTACACCATGGACGCCGACTACGGCACCGGCCAGTGGAGCAGCGCCTGGCAGGAGGTCCCCGGCGGCGCCGAGGGCGCCAGGGCCATCACCGCCGCCGCGACCGGCAACCGCGTCCACCTGAACATCATCGGCTCCGACCGGTCCCTCTACACCACCGACGGCGACTACGCCGGCAC
>NZ_JZWY01000014.1:0-11095 GCF_000966955.1 Streptomyces sp. NRRL S-495 | reverse complement strand
CCCGCCGCGCCGTCGGCCCCGGTGAAGCCGGCCCTGACGAAGCCGGCCCCGGCGAAGCCCGACCTGCCGCCGCCGGTGCTGCCCCCGCCGCTGCCGGACCCGCCGCCCGTCGCGGGGAGCTGGGGCGCCGGGCGGCCGTACGACCCGGCCGGTGCCCGGCCCGCCGCCCTCGCGTGGCTCACCGGCGCCGACTGGCGCCCGGCCCTGCGGGCGGTCGTCGCACCGACCGCCGTCCTGCTGCTGGCCGCGCTGATCGCCGCCGTCCCGGAGAGCGCCTACTACTCCGGCGCCCTCGACGCGCCGTCGTTCGGCAAGCGCCTCGGCAGCTCGCTGGCGATGGCGCTGGGCGCGCTCGGCGCGCCGTACCGGCTGGGCTTCGAAACCTCCGGGGGCGGCAGTTCCTCGGTGTTCCGCGCCCTGCCGATGACCGTCACCGCGCTCTGGCTGTTCACGCTCTGGCTCGGCCTGCGGGTCGGCGCGCGCCGTCGGCAGCAGCGCACCGGCGAGCAGCAGACCCGTCGGCAGGCAGCCGGCGAGGCCGTGCGCACCGCGGTGGCCGCGGCCGCCGTGACCCTGCTGCTCGGCCTGGTCGGCGGTGCGCAGTGGCACCCCGGCGGCGCCCGCTTCGGCCTGGACGCCGCGGCCTCGGCCAGCTTCCTCGGCCGGACCACCTACAGCTCCTCGGCCGGCTGGTGGGAGGCGGTCGCGTGGACGGCCCTGCTGGCCGGCCTGCTCGCCTTCGCGGTGCACGGCACGGACGCGCTGCGCTGGGCGGCCTGGCGCAACCGGGCGGTGCGCGGCTGGGCGGTCGCGGGCCTGGCGGCCGGGCGCGCGCTGACGGTCTCGGTCGCGCTGTCGGCGGCGGCCGGTTTCGTGGTGGTCGCGGTCCGGGTCGACGGCGATCTGACCGGCGCCGCGGTGGCCTTCCTGCCCAACCTCGGTCTGCTGCTGCTCGGGGTGGGCTCCGGGGCGACCTTCCGGGTCAGCAGCTCCACCGCGCCCGGCGGGGCGCCGGACTGGCAGCCGGACCCGCGCGACGTGGACGAGTACTCCTTCTTCGACCCGCACGCCGCGGGGACCGACTGGCGCTGGTCCGCCCTGCTCGCGCTGGTCTCCGCCGCGGTGCTGGGCTGGACGGCGTACCGGCGGCGGCTGGACCGGGCGGACCGGCTCCGGCTGGCGGCCGTGTACGCGGTCGCGCTCAGTCTGCTGATGCTGGTCTCGGGGACGCTGGTGTCCACCGAGTCCGTGCTCGACCCGTTCGGCCGGTCCCGGGAGTCCGGTTTCGAGGACTCGCTGGCCCTGGTGCCGTGGACGCTGCTGGTGGCCAACGCGGTCTGGGCGGCCGTCGGCGCGCTGGCGCTGCCCCCGCTGCTGGCGGCCCGCGACCGGAGGCCGGCGCCGCCGGCGGACCGGGGCCCGGGGGAGCCCGGGGCGGAGTCCGCCGGGGTGACGCCGATGGTGCTGGAGGTGGTCGGCTCGGAGGACGGGCGGCCGCCGGCCCGGCCGGCGCCGGAGGACGACGGCCCGGTGGACCCGAGCGTGTGGAGCCGGCGGCCGTAGCCGGCACCCGGGCCCGGTCGGGGGCCCGGTCGGAAACGGGGGGTCGACCGGAAACAGGGAGCCGGTCGGAAACGGGGAGTCGACCGGAAACGGGAGTCGGCCGGAAACGGACCCCGGACAGGGCAAAGGGCCCCGCGGGGGAACGGGGCCCTTTGTCGCTCAGCACCCGGCGTCAGGGCCGCGCCGGTGCTGGGGTGACGGCGCCGGGGGAGGAGCGCCGTCCGGTCAGTCGGTCGATGGGTCGCGCGTCGCCGCGGCTCCGGCGGGGTGGGCCGGCGCGCGCGGGCGCACAAGGCCGTGGCGGTGGTCCCGGACGCATGCCTGCGTCGAGCCTTCGCTCACGGAGCGTGAGGTGATAATCGTTGCCACCGCGGGTCTCGGCGGCATCGATCGGCACTCCGCAGATGGCGCTCAGGCCATCGGGAGAACCTCTTCCAAGCAGCATCGTGCTGGACGAAGGGCTTGCTCTGCAACCGATTCGGCATGATTCGGTACAGGCCGTTTCCGGCCGGGCCGGTCGTCGGGCCCGGGCCGGGGCGGCCCCGCCGGGTACCGGACGGGGTGGCGGCAGAGTGGCAACGATGATCACGGTGTGTAGTGGCAGCGCTCGGGGCGCACGGAGACGCGCGTAGCGGCGCGGGGACGGGGTCGGGGTGCGCCGGGTGCGGCGGCCGGCACCGGGCGTCCCCGGCGGCCGACCGCCCCACCTCCTTGGTCCAGTCACGGCCGGGTTCGCTGTCCCCTGCTGGCCGGCCGCAGCACCCGCGCACGGTCCCACGGCGCGCCGCTCCCCGGTCTGGCCGGTTCCGCGACGGCGCCACGCGCGCCGGTGGACTGGTTCGAGCTCCACGCGTGGTCCTGCACAGCCGTACGGGGCGCCCTGGCCGGGGCGGGGTGACGCGTCTGGCGGACGCGGCGCGGTCGTACGGTCCGCCCGGAGCAACGAACCGGCCGCCGCGGCGGTCACGGCCGCGGGGGCGGGCAGACGAGTGAAACCGGCCAGCCCGGTAGACTCGACGGCAGACCCCCGCCTGTCGCCCGGCGCCCGCCCTCCGAGGGATGCGCCGCGTGCGGCACCTTTCGTACCGCTGCCGGAAGGCCGTCTGTGTCCTCTGCTACTCCCGTCCAGTCCGCGCCTGAGACCGACACCGTCCTGGTCGTCGACTTCGGTGCCCAGTACGCCCAGCTCATCGCCCGACGGGTGCGTGAGGCCAGGGTCTACAGCGAGATCGTGCCGAGCAGCATGCCGGTCGCCGAGATGCTCGCCAAGAACCCCAAGGCGATCATCCTCTCCGGCGGCCCCTCGTCGGTCTACGAGGACGGCGCCCCGCAGCTGGACCGCGCGATCTTCGAGGCCGGCGTGCCGGTCTTCGGCATGTGCTACGGCTTCCAGCTGATGGCCAAGACGCTCGGCGGCACCGTCGACAACTCCGGTGCCCGGGAGTACGGCCGCACCCCGCTGGTCGTCTCGCGCACCGGCTCGACCCTGTTCGAGGGCGTCCCGGCCCAGCACTCGGTGTGGATGTCGCACGGCGACGCCTGCTCGGCGGCCCCGGAGGGCTTCACCGTCACCGCCTCCACCGACGTGGTGCCGGTCGCGGCCTTCGAGAACGACGAGGCCCGGCTCTACGGCGTCCAGTACCACCCCGAGGTGCTGCACTCGGACCACGGCCAGCAGGTCCTGGAGCACTTCCTGTACCGCGGCGCCGGCCTCGCCCCCACCTGGACCACCGGCAACGTGGTCGAGGAGCAGGTCGCGCTGATCCGCGCCCAGGTCGGCGACAAGCGCGCCATCTGCGGCCTGTCCGGCGGCGTCGACTCGGCGGTCGCGGCCGCCCTGGTCAACAAGGCCATCGGCTCCAAGCTCACCTGCGTCTACGTCGACCACGGTCTGATGCGCAAGGGCGAGACCGAGCAGGTCGAGAAGGACTTCGTCGCCGCCACCGGCGTGCAGCTGAAGGTCGTCGACGCCAAGGAGCGCTTCCTCACCGCGCTGAAGGGCGTCAGCGACCCGGAGGAGAAGCGCAAGATCATCGGCCGGGAGTTCATCCGGGTCTTCGAGCAGGCGCAGGCCGAGATCGTCGCCGAGGCCGGCGAGCACGGTGAGTCGGTCGACTTCCTCGTCCAGGGCACCCTGTACCCGGACGTGGTGGAGTCCGGCGGCGGCACCGGCACCGCCAACATCAAGTCCCACCACAACGTCGGCGGCCTGCCCGAGGACCTGCAGTTCTCGCTGGTCGAGCCGCTGCGCAAGCTGTTCAAGGACGAGGTCCGGATGGTCGGCCAGGAGCTGGGCCTGCCGGAGGAGATCGTCCAGCGCCAGCCGTTCCCGGGCCCGGGCCTGGGCATCCGGATCGTCGGCGAGGTCACCGAGGAGCGGCTGGACCTGCTCCGCGAGGCCGACGCGATCGCCCGCGAGGAGCTGACCGCGGCCGGCCTGGACCGCGAGATCTGGCAGTGCCCGGTGGTCCTGCTCGCGGACGTCCGCAGCGTCGGCGTCCAGGGCGACGGCCGTACCTACGGTCACCCGATCGTGCTGCGCCCGGTGTCCTCCGAGGACGCCATGACCGCCGACTGGTCGCGTCTGCCGTACGACGTGCTCGCCCGCATCTCCACCCGGATCACCAACGAGGTCCCCGACGTCAACCGCGTCGTGCTGGACTGCACCAGCAAGCCGCCGGGCACCATCGAGTGGGAGTGAGCACTCCCCGCCCCGGCCGGTCCTGAACCGGATCTGAACGACCGTGCCGCCGCTCCCGTACCGGGGAGCGGCGGCACGGTCGTTCCGTGTCCACGGGCACCCGGCGGGTGGGCCCTCCCACCGAAAGCGTTCACGACCGGGCAGAATGCGTCCGGACCTGTCAGGCGGTGACGGGCCGGCGAGGAAGGTGTGGGGAATGTCGGAGGCCAGCAGCTCCGTGACGGCCGGGCCGGGTCCGGCCGCCAGCATCGGCGACGGTACGGCCGGACCGCCCCCGGGTGCCGGCGAGGGTTCGGGACCGGCGGGCAGAACCGGGCGGGTCGCCGCCTGGAAGGCAGCCGGCTCGCGGCTCGCGCTGCTGCCGCTGCGGCTCTTCCTCGGGGTCACCTTCGTCTACGCGGCACTCGACAAGCTCTCCGACAGCCACTACCTGGCCGGCGCCGGCGACCCGGCCTCCTTCGTCTCGCAGACCCGCGCCGCCAAGGGCTCCAGCCCGATCTCCTTCCTGCTCGGCCCGGCCCTCGACCACCCCACGCCGTTCGCCCTGCTGGTGGCCTTCGGCGAGCTGGCGGTGGGCCTGGGCACCCTGCTCGGCCTCTGGGGCCGGCTCGCCGCCGCCGGCGGGGCCCTGATCGGCCTCAGCCTCTGGCTCACCGTCAGCTGGAACGTCTCGCCCTACTACCTCGGCAACGACCTCGTCTACCTGATGGCCTGGACGCCGCTGCTGCTGGCCGGCACCCCCTACCTGTCGGTGGACGGCTACCTCGCCCGGCGGTCCGGCCGGGACCGGCTCCGCGGCCTGCACGAGGACCACGTCCGGCGGCGGGCCCTGATGGACGGCGGCATCGCGGCCGTGGCGATGGGCGGGGCCGGGCTGCTCGCCGGCTCGCTGACCGCCACCTTCGGGCGGGACGAGCCAGCCGCGAAGGCGAAGCAGCCCGCGGCCCCGGCGCCGGCCGGCCCGCCCGTCACGGTGGACGCCGCGAGCGTCCCGGTCGGCGGTTCGGCCCAGGTCAAGGACCCGGCCAGCGGTGACGCGGTCTACGTGGTGCAGCCCAAGGCGGGCCAGTACTGCGCGTTCTCCTCGGTCTGCACCCACTCCGGCTGCGCGGTCGACGCGCCGAAGAACGGTCAGCTGTACTGCCCGTGCCACGGCTCCCGGTTCGACGCGGCGACCGGGGCGGTGCTGAACGGGCCGGCCACCAAGCCGCTGCCGAAGTACCGGGTCACCAAGGAGGGCGACAAGCTGCGCCTGGGGCCGCCGGAGAGCTGACGGCCCTCCGAGGGCCGGTCCCGCAAGCATCGGACCTGCGGGGATCGGCTCCGCGGGGACCGCTCCTGCCGGGGTCAGTCCTGCCGGGGCTCCTCCGGCCGGGAGCGGCGGACCGCCGCCGCCACCGCCCCGGCCAGGCCGCCCAGGCCCAGCACGATGAAGGTGACCGGGATGACGATCCGCCCGTTCACCGAGACGTCGTTCACCGCCGCCACCAGGTAGAGCACCGCGATCACGGTGAACAGGCCCCCCGCGATCAGCGAGAAGAGATCGAGCTGGTGCTTCCTCACTTCTGGACCACCTTGATGTTGCCGAGCCCGATCCGCAGCGCGAGGTCGAGCGTTCCCTTGGATGTCTGTCCGTTCGCCGGCAGCACCTGGTAGCTGCGCTTGCCCGGGCCGTCGTCGGGGCCGTCGAGGCCCGGCACCCGGACCTGGCCCAGGCCGACCTCGGCCCGTACGTTCACCGTCACGTCCGGGGGCACCGTCACGGTCAGGTCCCCGGCGCCGAGTTCCACCTCGGTGGCCAGGGTCGCGCCGGCCGGGTCGAGCCCGCCGAGGTCCAGCCGTGCCGAGCCGATCCCCAGCGTGTACTTCGGCTCCAGCTCGACCGCCGTGACGGCCGTCCAGGAGCGCTCGCCGAGCAGGTTCTGCGCCGAGACCGAGGACTGGCCGATCGCGGTCAGCGCGACCGTCAGCAGCACACCCGGGACCACCAGCCGGCGGGCCCGGCCGAACTTGGCGCCGAGCAGCAGGGTCAGACCGATCACCAGCAGCGCCGTCGCCAGCACAGTGCCGGCCGCCACGGCCGTCCCGCCGTCCGCCGAGGCGGACCAGACCGCGCTGGCCGCGCCCACCGCCAGCAGCAGGCCGATCAGGCCGAGCGGGGAGCGCTCGCGCCGGTGCACCACCACGGGCGGGCGCGGCGCGGGCGGCGGGGTCGGGCCGGTCTCCTTGCGCAGCGGGTCGCCCTGCGGCAGGTCGGCCCGCTGCCACCAGGGCCGGGCCGGGGTGCCGTACGGCGGGGCCGGGGTGCCGTACGGCGGCGCGGGCGGGGCCGGCGGGGCCGGTGCCTCCCCGCCGTACGGGTTGCGCTCGGGGTGGCGCGGGTCCCACAGGTAGCCGGTCGGACCGGCGTGCGGGGTGTCGGCGGGGACGGTGCCGGCGGCCCGTTCCCGGGCGTGCCGGGCCCGGGCGTCCGCGTCGTCCTCCTCCGGCGGCCAGCGGTAGCCGCTCGCGGCGGCCCCGGCGTCCGGTCCGGCGTCCGGGAACCAGCGGTCGTACGGGCCGCCGGGCCGGTCGCCCGCGCCGTGGAGGTGCGGGTGCCCGAAGCCGTGGCCGTGGCGGCGGTTGCGCCGGCCCCGGATCCGGCCGCGCCGGCGCTCCGGGTCGTAGCGGACGGCGAGGAACACCATCCCGCCGAGCAGCAGCAGCGGGAACAGCTGGTCGCCGTCGCCCATCGAGGAGAAGAAGACGCCGGTGCCGATCACGGTCAGCAGCACCGCGCCGACCGACTGGCCGTCCACCCGTCCGGTGAGCACCCGCTGGAGCTCGGTGCGGCCCGAGCGCCCGCCGCCCTTGCCGTCCGCGCCGGGCTCGGTCGGCACGATCAGCCAGGCGAGTCCGTAGAGGAAGAGACCGAGACCGCCGGAGAGGCAGAGCACGACCGTGACGACGCGGAACACCACCGGGTCGATGTCCAGGTGCCGGCCGAGACCGCCGCAGACGCCGGCGACCACGCGGTG
Source organism: Streptomyces sp. NRRL S-495 (assembly GCF_000966955.1). Lineage (NCBI taxonomy): Bacteria > Bacillati > Actinomycetota > Actinomycetes > Kitasatosporales > Streptomycetaceae > Streptomyces > Streptomyces sp. NRRL S-495. The sequence continues at coordinate 3,814 of NZ_JZWY01000014.1, read as the reverse complement.
GCGCTCGGCCCGGGTCAGCGGCGGCCGGTCGGGGGCGGTCCGGGTACCCGGACCGGCCTCGTGGAGCTCCTCGGTGCGGTGGTCTTCGGTCATGCCACCATCCTGGTGGGTGCCGGAGCCGGGCCCAACCGGTCCCGCCCCTGCTCGGACCCTGACTTGTCCCTGAGAAGGGTCAGGGCTTCACCCTGATGCGTGCGGGTCCGCCCGCGTGGAACGATCGGTGCCGTGGCAGCACCCGGTTCCGATCCCCGTCCCCTCGCCCCCGAGCCCGCGTCGGCCGGGGGTGCCGACCCGTCCGTGCCCGGCGACGGGAAGCCGCCGTACCGCCGGCTGTACCGCAGCCCGCAGGGGCGGATGCTCGGCGGCGTCGCGCACGGACTGGCCGTGCACCTCGGACTGCCCGTCAGCTGGGTGCGGATCGCCTTCGTGGTGCTGTTCTTCGCCCAGGGGCTCGGCGGGCTGCTGTACGCGGCCTTCTGGTTCGTGGTGCCGATCGGCATCGGTGAGCCGGCCCGGCGCGGCGGCGGCCCGCACTGGCTGTACGTCAACGGCACCTTCGTCCCGGTGGGTGCCGGGACGGTGGGCGGCGGGGAGCTGAGCAAGGGCGGCGGCCGGCGCGGCGGGGAGCCGGACGAGGACGGCGGCCGGCGTGGCGGCTGGATCGGCCGGATGCGCGAGGTCCTGCAGCACACCTTGCGCGGCGAGCCCGTCGAGCTGGGCGAGGGGCCGGCGGCCGCGGCGCCCGGCACCCCGTCCGCCGGTACGGGTACGGGCACCGGCGCGGGCCAGCGGCAGGGCGGTCTCGGCCAGCTGGCCGCCCTGGTGATGCTGGTGATCGGCGTGATCGCGCTGCTCAACGCGCTCAATGTGCAGACCGCCAAGCCGTACACCTGGCCGCTGCTGGCGATCGGCGTCGGCGTGGCGCTGGTCTGGCGGCAGGCCGACGACTCGCGCTGGCAGCGCTGGTTCGGCCTGGAGGAGGGCGAGAAGCGGCGCGGCGCCTTCACCCGGGTCGGCGCGGGCGTGCTGCTGGTGGTGGCCGGCATCATCGCCTTCCTCGCCACCCAGGGCAGCGGCTCGACCATCGGCTCGGTGGTCGAGGCCTCGCTGGCGGTGCTCGCGGGTGTGCTGGTGCTGGTGGGCCCGTACGCGCTGCGGATGTGGCAGGACCTCGGCGCCGAGCGCACCGCCCGCATCCGGGCCCAGGAGCGCGCCGAGATCGCCGCCCATGTGCACGACTCGGTGCTGCACACGCTGACCCTGATCCAGCGCCGGGCCGAGGACCCCAAGGAGGTGCTGCGGCTCGCCCGGGCCCAGGAGCGCGAACTTCGGCTGTGGCTCTACCGCCCCGAGGCGGTCGCCGAGGCGGCGCCGGACACCATGGCGGAGAGCCTGCGGGCGGTGGTCGCCGAGGTCGAGGACCGGCACGGCGTCCCGGTCGAGGTGGTGGTCGTCGGCGACTGCCCGATGGACGACCGGATCGCGGCCCAGATGCAGGCCGCGAGGGAGGCGACCGTCAACGCGGCCAAGTACGGTGGCGGGGGACCGGTCCAGGTCTACGCCGAGGTCGAGGGGAGGACCGTGATGGTGTTCGTCCGCGACCACGGACCCGGCTTCGACCCGGACACGGTGCCGGAGGACCGGATGGGCGTACGCGAGTCGATCCTCGGCCGGATGAAGCGCAACGGCGGCACCGCACGGGTGCGGCCCGCGCCGGACGGCGGGACCGAGGTCGAGCTGGAGATGGAGAGGGCCAATGACTGAGGCAGCGCCGGAGCGCCGAGCGAGGGTCGTCCTGGTGGACGACCACCGGATGTTCCGGACGGGGGTGAGGGCCGAGATCGGGCGCACCGAGACGACCGGCATCGATGTGGTGGGCGAGGCCGACGACGTGGAGTCCGCGGTCCGGGTGGTGGCCGAGACGCGGCCCGACGTGGTGCTGCTGGACGTCCACCTGCCCGGCGGCGGCGGGGTCGAGGTGCTGCGCCGCTCGGCCGGGCTGATGGGCGAGCAGGGGGGCGTGAAGTTCCTGGCGCTCTCCGTGTCGGACGCGGCCGAGGACGTGATCGGCGTGATCCGCGGCGGGGCGCGTGGCTACGTGACCAAGACGATCACCGGGACCGACCTGGTCAACGCGATCTTCCGGATCGGCGACGGCGACGCGGTCTTCTCGCCGCGGCTGGCCGGCTTCGTGCTGGACGCCTTCGCGGCGACCGACACCCCGCCGGTGGACGAGGACCTGGACCGGCTCACCCAGCGCGAGCGCGAGGTGCTGCGGCTGATCGCCCGGGGCTACGCCTACAAGGAGATCGCCAAGCAGCTGTTCATCTCGGTGAAGACGGTGGAGAGCCACGTCTCGGCGGTGCTGCGCAAGCTCCAGCTGAGCAACCGGCACGAGCTGACCCGCTGGGCGACCGCCCGCCGGCTGGTCTGACCGCTCCCGTTCCGGCCGTCGGCGGCCTGCACGGCCCGGCCCGCACCGCCCGCTCCGCCCGGTCCTGTCAAGGGCCGGGCGGGGTTGTCGGTGGGTGGCCATAGACTCGTCATTGCCATGAATAGCCTCTTTGACGACCTCCCGCTCCCCGGTTTCGAGGCCCCTGCCGCCGGGTCGAAGCAGCCCGCGCCGCCGATCGACGAGGAGCCGCCGCCGTACGAGGACGACGTCCCGTACGACGCCTTCGAGGAGGCGATCCCCGAGGGGCTGTTCCACACCGACCACGCCGCCCAGGCCGAGCGGGACGCGTTCTACCGCAACGGCGCCGCCCGCCCGGTGATCGACCCGGCGGCGCTGCTGGAGGGCATGAACGACCCGCAGCGCGAGGCCGTGCTGCACGCCGGCTCGCCGCTGCTGATCGTGGCCGGCGCCGGCTCCGGCAAGACCAGGGTGCTCACCCACCGGATCGCCCACCTGCTCGGCGCCCGCGGCGTGCAGCCCGGCGAGATCCTGGCGATCACCTTCACCAACAAGGCGGCCGGCGAGATGCGCGAGCGCGTCGAGCAGCTGGTCGGCCCGCGCGCCCGGGCGATGTGGGTGTCCACCTTCCACAGCGCCTGCGTGCGGATCCTGCGCCGCGAGTCCAAGCTGCTCGGCTTCACCTCGTCGTTCTCGATCTACGACTCGGCCGACTCGCAGCGGCTGATGGCCCTGGTCTGCCGCGACCTCGACCTGGATCCGAAGCAGTACCCGCCGAAGTCCTTCACCTCGAAGGTCAGCAACCTCAAGAACGAGCTGATCGACGAGGAGACCTACGCCGACCAGGCCGCCAACCCGATGGAGAAGAAGCTCGCCGAGGCGTACTTCCTCTACCAGCGGCGGCTGCGCGAGGCCAACGCGCTCGACTTCGACGACATCATCATGACGACGGTGAACCTGCTCCAGGCCTTCCCCGACGTCGCGGAGCACTACCGGCGGCGGTTCCGGCACATCCTGGTCGACGAGTACCAGGACACCAACCACGCCCAGTACATGCTGGTCCGGGAGCTGAGCGGCGGCGCGGTCGCCGCCGCGCCGAAGCGCACCGTCGACGGCGACCTCGTCGACCCGGCGGCCGGCCGGCTCGCCGAGGTGCCGGCCGCCGAGCTGTGCGTGGTCGGTGACGCGGACCAGTCGATCTACGCCTTCCGCGGCGCGACGATCCGCAACATCCTCCAGTTCGAGGAGGACTACCCGAACGCCACCACGATCCTGCTGGAGCAGAACTACCGCTCCACCCAGACCATCCTGAGCGCGGCCAACGCCGTCATCGAGCGCAACGCCAACCGGCGCGCGAAGAAGCTCTGGACGGCCGGCGACGACGGCGAGAAGGTGGTCGGC
>NZ_JZWY01000013.1:0-5463 GCF_000966955.1 Streptomyces sp. NRRL S-495 | reverse complement strand
GGCGAGGCCCAGTTCATCGCCGACGAGATCGACCGGCTCACCGACGCGGACGCGGCCAAGCCGGGGGACGTCGCGATCTTCTACCGCACCAACGCGCAGTCCCGCGTCTTCGAAGAGGTGTTCATCCGGGTCGGCCTGCCGTACAAGGTCGTCGGCGGGGTGCGCTTCTACGAGCGCAAGGAGGTCAAGGACGTCCTCGCCTACCTGCGGGTGCTGTCCAACCCCGAGGACACCGTGCCGCTGCGCCGGATCCTCAATGTGCCCAAGCGCGGCATCGGCGAGCGCGCCGAGGCGATGATCGACGCGCTGGCCGCGCGCGAGCGGATCTCCTTCGCGCAGGCGCTGCGGCGGGTGGACGAGGCGTACGGCATGGCCGCGCGCTCGGCGAACGCGGTGAAGAAGTTCAACGAGCTGATGGCCGGGCTGCGCCAGGTCGTCGAGTCCGGGGCGGGCCCGGCCGCGGTGCTGGAGGCGGTGCTGGAGGAGACCGGCTACCTGGCCGAGCTCCAGGCCTCCACCGACCCGCAGGACGAGACCAGGGTGGAGAACCTCCAGGAGCTGGCCTCGGTCGCCCTGGAGTACGAGCAGGACCCGGGCGAGCGCCCGGACGCGGGGGAGGACGGCGCGCCGCCGGTCGGCTCGCTGCCCGACTTCCTGGAGCGGGTCGCGCTGGTCGCCGACTCCGACCAGATCCCGGACGGGGACGACGAGGGGCGGGGCGTCATCACGATGATGACCCTGCACACCGCCAAGGGCCTGGAGTTCCCGGTGGTCTTCCTGACCGGCATGGAGGACGGCATCTTCCCGCACATGCGGGCACTCAACCAGGTCAAGGAGCTGGAGGAGGAGCGGCGGCTCGCCTACGTCGGGCTCACCCGGGCGCGGCAGCGGCTCTACCTGACCAGGTCGGTGCTGCGCAGCGCCTGGGGGCAGCCGGCGTACAACCCGGCCTCGCGGTTCCTGGAGGAGATCCCGGAGACGCTGGTGGAGTGGAAGCGCACGGGGGGCGCCCCGGCGCCGGCCGCGCGCGGCTTCTCCTCGGGGTCGTCCTGGGGCGGGAGGTCCTCGGGCGGCTCGGGCGGCTCGGGCGGTTCGTCGCGCGGGGGCTCCGCGCGCGGTGCGGCGGCGGCCTCGCCGAAGGCGGGCTGGGGGCAGTCGGCGCGGCGGACGGGCGCGGCGGTGGAGCGTGAGGTGGTCGCGCTGGCGGTCGGCGACCGGGTCACCCACGACACCTTCGGCCTGGGCACGGTGGTGGCCACCGCCGGGGTCGGCGACAAGGCGCAGGCCACCGTGGACTTCGGTACGGAGGGCCGTAAGCAGCTGCTGCTGCGCTACGCGCCGGTGGAGAAGCTCTGAGTCGGCCCGAGGCGGCCTGAGCCGGAGTCGGTCTGTGCCCGGGGCGGTCTGAGCCGGCCGGGGTTGCTCGGCCCGCGCTGCCTCAGCGCGGGTCGAGGCCCTGGGCGAGGAACCAGGGCAGGGGGTCGACGGGGGCACCACCGTCGGCCGGGCGGATCTCGAAGTGCAGGTGCGGGCCGGTGCTGTTGCCGCTGCTGCCGACGAAGGCGATGACGTCGCCCGCCTTCACCGTGCCCTTGCGGATCTTGTACGACCGCAGGTGGCAGTACCAGGCCTCGGTGCCGTCGGCCATCTTGAGTATCGTCATGTAGCCGTACGAAGGGTTCCACTGGGTCCGGACGGTGCCGTCCGTGACGGCCATGACGGCGGTGCCGCCGTCCACCGGGAAGTCGATGCCGGTGTGCCGCTTCGCCCAGTGGGTGCCGGCCGCGCCGAAGACCTCGCCCAGGCCGTGCTGGGCCACCGGCATCGCGATCCTGGGGCGCTCCGGCGGGGCCTGGTCGGTCGTGGTGACCTGGGCGGCCGACTGCCCGGCGGGGTCGGCCCCGCCCGGGGTGCCGGTGAGCGGCTGGCGGGCGTCGCCCCGGGAGGCCTGGGCGCCGCCGCCGGAGGCGAGCGCCTGCTGGGCGGCCCCGGCGGCCTCGGCGCGCTGGGCCTCGGCGTTGTCCGGGGCGCCGGCGGCGGTGGTCTGCTCGGGGATCCGTCCGGCCGCCTGGGCCCGCTGCTGGTCGGCCTCGCCCTGGACGGTGACGGCGGCCGCGGCCGCGACACCGAGTGCGGCCACCGAGGGCAGCGCGACCCGCAGCAGCGCCGTCCGGGTGGCGGCCTTGGCGGCGTCGCGGCGCTGGGCCCGGGACTGCTCGCGGGCGGCGACGCGCAGTTCCGCACGGGTCGGGCGAGGTGCGGCTTCGGGAGCCATCGCGGCTGCCTCCTCGGGCGCGTCGTCGGGCGAGGGGGTAAACGACCGAGACTGTAGCCGCAAGCCGGACATCCGGACAAAAGTCCGGTTGTCAAGGGGCTGTGGGCGTGCGGTTGCGGGGTAGAACAGGGGAGGGGCGGCGGGTGCCTGTGATTTTCCCCTCCTCTTGAGGGGCGGCGGGCCCAACCGGGACGGGTGACGCTAACCTCCCCTCAGATTGGTTATTGCTCGTTAACTCCGCCCCATGCCCACAAGGCGCCGGCGGGGTGATGGACGACGAGGTCCAGGAGGCAGTGATGGGTGTGTCAGGACCGATCCGCGTGGTGGTCGCCAAGCCGGGACTGGACGGGCACGACCGAGGCGCCAAGGTCATCGCGCGCGCCCTGCGCGACGCCGGCATGGAGGTCATCTACACCGGCCTGCACCAGACGCCGGAGCAGGTGGTCGACACCGCGATCCAGGAGGACGCGGACGGCATCGGCCTGTCGATCCTGTCCGGCGCGCACATGAGCCTGTGCACGCGGGTGCTGGAGCTGCTGAAGGAGCGGGACGCGGCGGACATCAAGGTGTTCTGCGGCGGGATCATCCCGCCCGAGGACATCGTCGAGCTGAAGGCGATGGGTGTCGCCGACATCTTCACCCCGGGCACGCCGACCACCGAGGTGGTCGCCTGGGTCACGGCCAACCTGCGCGCCGCCGGCTGACGGCCGGGCCGGGGCCGGGCGCGCCGTCCGGCCCCGATCCTTTCGCGCCGGGCCGGGTCGGGCCCGGGTCAGGGTCAGGCCGCCAGCTCGGCGAGCATCGCCTCGCGGAAGCGCAGCGTCCCGGCCAGCCGGGCGAAGGTCTCGCCCCAGGCGGTGGCGGGCGCGGCCCCGGCGGCCAGTTCCTCGACCGCCCCGGCGGCCGTCGGCGAGAGCGCCCGCTCGGTCATGCCGAGCACCCCGCTGTGGCTCCACGGGTAGGCCCCGGAATCGGCGGCCCGGGCCAGGGCCCCGACCACGGCGGTGGAGAGCGGCGGCGTCCACGGGGTGGCGCAGGCCCCGAGCAGTTGGAAGGCGTCCCCCAGTCCGTGCGCCTCGACGAAGGCGGCCGTCCAGACGGCCCGTTCGGCGGGCGGGAGCACCGCGAGCAGCTTGGCCGGGGCACCGGTGGTGCGGGCCGTCCGCCCGGGACCGGGGACCGGCGGGGGACCGAGCAGGGCGCGCGCCCAGTCCGGGTCCTGCTGGCGGACGGCGGCCCGGGCCCAGGCCTCGCGCAGGTCGTCGGCCCAGGTGCTGCTGGTCTCGTCGATGGCGTCGCCGACCCGCAGGCCGAGCAGCCGCTCGGGCGTCAGACCGGTGTGCGCGGACCACAGGGCCAGCGGCGCGGCGGCGATCACCTCGCCGAACCACCAGGCCCGTTCGCCGCGCCCGGTCGGCGACTTGGGCGGTATGCCGTCGCGCTGCATGGCCGGGTCGCAGGCGGTGGGCGGGGTGACCAGCAGATGGGTGCCGTGCTCGGAGAGCCGGACGGCGGCGCGGGCGCGCTCGCCCATCCGGGCGGCCAGGGCGGAGCCGGGCAGGGTGGAGAGCAGCTCGGCGGCGGTGGCCCGGACGTTCTTGCTGCGGTCGCCGAGCGCGGCCTCCAGGAACGGTTCGTCGGCGGGGGAGAGGCCCTCCTGGAGGGCGTCCAGGAACAGCAGCCGGTCCTCGGCCCGCTCGGTGGGCCAGGTGCCGCGCAGCAGGGCGAGGCCGGCCGCCGGGTCGCGGCGGCGGAGCAGGGTGAGATGGGTGACCCGCTCGGCGAACAGGCCCTCGTGCCAGAGCTGGTCGCCCTCGGCGGGGGCGGTGTCCGCCGCCGGTGCGGGTGCCCGGGCGGCGCGCTGCACGAACCGCCAGTCCGGGTTGCGCTCGGCGAGCCAGTGGCCGAGCGGACCGGCCAGCGCGACCGCGTCCGGGCGGAGTTCGCTGCGGGCACGGGCGGCGTCCAGCAGGGCGGGGACGCTCGCGGCGGGCGCGCGGTAGCCGCGGTCGCGGGCGGTGGCGAGCCACTGCGGGAGCAGCTCGCCGAGGTTGGCGAGCACGCCCCCGCCGGTGCCGCGGGTGGAGAGCAGCAGCGAGAGCCGGCGGGCGGCCGCGGCGGGCAGTTCCGTCCGGTGGTCCTCGGCGGCCGGGGCGGCGGGCGGGCCGTCCGCCGGGTCGGGCAGCGCGCCGGCCCGGCGGCGGACCGTCTCCAGGGCGGCGAGTTCGAGCAGTGCGGTGGCCGGGTCGGCGCGGTCGACGGCGCCGTCGTACGGGGCGGCCGGGCCGGGCGCGGGGAGCGGGCGGCGGTCGGTGCCCAGCAGGGCGGCGGTCTGCAGGGACTCCCAGGGGTCGGGCACGGGGCCTCCTCCTCCGGTGGAACGGGTCGGGTCGGACATCGGGTCGGAACTCGGCCCGGATGTCGGTTCGGACGCCCGGCCGGGTCGGTCGGGCGGGTCGTGCGGGCCGGCCGGTTCAGGGTGCGGTGAGGCCGATCGGGCGGCCGTCCGCGCCCCAGGCGGTGACCGGGGCGAAGCCCTGGTGGCCGTACTCGCCGAAGACGGTGAGCGGCCGGCCGGTGGAGACGGCGGCGAGCCGCCAGAGCGCGGCCTCGGTGACGGCCGCGCGGTGCACCGGGGCGGTGTGCCGGCCGTCGGTGAGCTGCCAGCCCTCGGGGGAGAGCACCGGCACGACTCCGGTGAGCACGGTCGGCCAGGCGTCCAGCCACGGGTCGTCGGCCACCGCGGTGCCGTAGCCGGCCACCGCCTCGGCGACGCTCAGACCGGGGGGCGGGCCGTCGGGCGCGGACCCGGGAGCGCCGTAGCGGGTGCCGAGGGCGGCCCGCAGCGGGCGGGCGCCGGGGTGGAAGGCCAGCTCGGCCTCGACCACCTGGCCGGTGGGCAGGGCGAGTTCGGGGGCCTGTCCGGGGCGGCCGAAAGCGATCAGCAGGGCCTGGCGGCCGGTCTTGGCGCCGCGCAGCCAGAGCCGACGGGTGGTCAGCCGCTCGTCGGCGCCGCCCTCCATCGGCGAGGTGCGGCTGCCGAGCACCTGCCAGCGGTCCCGGACCGTGGGGCCGGCCAGCAGCTCGGCGGTCTCGGTGGTGTAGCCGACCCGGGCGCGCACGGTCGCGGCGAGCGGCGCGGGCAGCTCGTCGAGGCGGGTCGCGGCGGTGGCGAGCAGGTGCAGCAT
>NZ_JZWY01000012.1:0-11257 GCF_000966955.1 Streptomyces sp. NRRL S-495 | reverse complement strand
TGCAGCATCGCGTACTCCTCCAGCAGCCGGTGCTGCGGCAGCGCGTCCAGCTCGCGGACCCTGGTGGCCAGACCGGGCGCCTGGGCGTCGACCATGCGGGCCGCGACCTCCTCCCAGGGGCCGGTGGTGGAGCGGTCGGCGAGGCCGTGCCGGACCCGGTCGGCGAGCCGCAGCCGCAGCTCGGCGGCGCCGGCCGCGACCCGGGCGGAGCGCTTCCCGGCGCGGCGGAGGGCGGCGGCCGGGTCGGCCGGGGCCGCCGCCCGCCCGGCCCGCTGCTCGGAGCGCTCCTGGCGCTCCTTCAGCCAGTCGGCGGCCCAGTCGGCGGGCTCGGCGCCGTCCGGCACGGCGTCGGGGGAGCCGCTCCAGAGCAGCAGCAGTCCGAGCGCGTGCTTGCACGGGAACTTCCGGCTCGGGCAGCTGCACCGGTAGGCGGGCGTGGCGAGTTCGACGACCGTGCGGTACGGCGTGCTGCCGCTGCCCCGGCACTCGCCCCAGACCGCTTCGCCGTCGGTGCCCGCGGCGGACCAGGGCGCGGACGTGGAGAGCTTGCCCGCGGCCTTCCGCGAGGCGGCGTCGGGCGCCAGGGACAGGACGTGTTCGGTGCTCCAGCGTTCCTCCATGTCGACGACGTTAGGTGCCGGGACTGACAGTCGACCCGGCCTCCGGGCGAACCGAACTGAGGTCCGGTCAGGATTGTCAGTGGTCCGGTGCAGGCTGGTTCTCGCAGGCCGGGACGCCGATCCGGCTCCCCCCGACCACCCCGCCGCCCGGGCATCCGTGTGCCCGGAGGGCCGACCCGAAGGGGCCCCGATGACCGACCTCGTGACCGATGTCCTGCGGCAGCACGCGGAGGACGCGTTCGCCGCCGAGCTGGCCGCGCTCGCGGCCCGGGACGACCGTCCGCGCCCGGAGCGCTGGCGGCTCTCCCCGTGGGCCGTCGCCACCTACCTGCTGGGCGGCGAGCTGGACGACGGCACCGTGATCACGCCCAAGTACATCGGCCCGCGCCGGGTGGTGGAGGTCGCCGTGACCACGCTCGCCACCGACCGGGCGCTGCTGCTGCTCGGGGTGCCGGGCACCGCCAAGACCTGGGTGTCCGAGCACCTGGCGGCGGCGATCAGCGGCGACTCCACGCTGTTGGTGCAGGGCACCGCGGGCACCCCGGAGGAGGCGGTCCGCTACGGCTGGAACTACGCCCGGCTGCTCACCGACGGGCCCAGCCGGGAGGCGCTCGTTCCCTCGCCGCTGATGCGGGCGATGGCGGACGGCCGGATCGCCCGGGTCGAGGAGCTCACCCGGATCCCGGCGGACGTCCAGGACAGTCTGATCACCATCCTGTCCGAGAAGACCCTGCCGATCCCGGAGCTGGGCACCGAGACCCAGGCCGTGCGCGGCTTCAACGTCATCGCCACCGCCAACGACCGCGACCGGGGGGTCAACGAGCTGTCCAGCGCGCTGCGCCGGCGCTTCAACACCGTGGTGCTGCCGCTGCCCGGCTCGCTGGAGGAGGAGGTCGAGATCGTCACCCGCCGGGTCGAGCAGCTCGGCCGTTCGCTCCAGCTGCCCGAACTGCCCGGCGGCGCCCAGGAGATCAGGCGGGTGGTGACTGTCTTCCGGGAGCTGCGGGCCGGCCTCACCGCCGACGGCCGGACGAAGGTGAAGACCCCGAGCGGCACCCTGTCCACCGCCGAGGCCATCTCGGTGGTCACCAACGGCATGGCGCTCGCCGCGCACTTCGGCGACGGCGTGCTGCGGGCCGGCGACGTCGCGGCCGGGGTGATCGGCGCCGTGGTCCGCGACCCGGCCGCCGACCAGCAGATCTGGCGCGAGTACGTCGAGGGCGTGGTCCGCGAGCGGGACGGCTGGCAGGACTTCTACCGCGCCGCCCGTGAGAACGCCCGCTGAGCCGCACGACCGCAGGACCGCAGGACTCGCCGACGACCGGAGGGAGGGCGCGATGAGCGCAGAGGTGACGCTGTTGGGCGTACGGCACCACGGGCCGGGCTCGGCCCGCGCGGTGGCGGCCGCGCTGGAGCGGCTGCGGCCGGACGCGGTCCTGGTGGAGGGGCCGCCGGAGGCCGAGCCGATCCTCGGGCTGGCCGCCGCGAAGGACATGGTGCCGCCGGTCGCCCTGCTGGCCCACGCGGCCGACGACCCGGCGCGGGCCGCGTTCTGGCCCTACGCGGAGTTCTCGCCGGAGTGGGTGGCGATCCGGTACGCCGTCGACCGCGGGGTGCCGCTCCAGTTCATCGACCTGCCGGCCGGGCACTCCTTCGCGGAGGGCGGGGCGGGCGGTGTCGAGGAGGAGGACGCCGACCTGCCGCGCGACCCGATCGCCCGGCTCGCCGAGGCGGCCGGCCACGACGATCCCGAGCGCTGGTGGGAGGACGTCGTCGAGCACCGCCGCCCCGCCGACGGCGAGGACGCGCTCGCGCCGTTCGCGGCCGTCGCCGAGGCGATGGCGGTGCTGCGTGAGGACGGCGGGGCGAGCCTGCGCGACCGGCAGCGCGAGGCGTACATGCGCGGCCGGATCCGCGCCGCCCGCCGGGCCGGCCACCGCCGGATCGCGGTGGTCTGCGGGGCCTTCCACGTCCCCGCGCTGGCGGAGACGCCGACCGTGGCCCAGGACCGGGCGCTGCTCGCCGGGCTGCCGAAGAAGGTGCGGACCGAGATCACCTGGGTGCCCTGGACGCACCGCCGGCTCTCCCAACTGGCCGGCTACGGCGCCGGGATCGTCTCCCCGGGCTGGTACCACCACCTGCACCGGACGGACGGCGACCCGCTGCCCGGCTGGCTCACCCGGGCCGCCGGCCTGCTCCGTGCCGAGGACCACCCGGTCTCCTCCGCGCACGTCATCGAGGCGGTCCGGCTGGCCCGCGCCCTCGCCGGGCTGCGCGGCCGCCCGCTGGCCGGGCTCACCGAGACGCTGGACGCCGTCCGCGCGGTGATGTGCGAGGGCTCGGACGTCGCCCTCGCGCTGGTCCAGGACCGGCTGGTGATCGGCGACGCGCTCGGCTCGGTGCCCGAGGAGGCGCCCGCCGTCCCGCTCCAGCGCGACCTCGCCCGGCTGCAGCGCACCCTGCGGCTGAAGCCCGCGCCCGAACCGCGCGACCTCGACCTCGACCTGCGCAAGGAGACCGACGCTGCCCGCTCCCGGCTGCTGCACCGGCTGCGGCTGCTGGGCGTCGACTGGGGCGTGCCGGTCCGCTCCCAGGTCGCCTCCACCGGCACCTTCCGGGAGAGCTGGCGGCTCTGCTGGCAGCCCGAGTTCGCCGTCCGGATCGCCGAGGCCGCCCAGTGGGGCACCACGGTCGAGCGGGCCGCCGTCGGCAAGGCCGTCGGCACCGCCCGGGCGGCGGCCGAACTCGCCGAGCTCACCGGGCTGGTGGAAACCTGCCTGGTGGCCGACCTGGCCGAGGCGCTGCCCGCCGTGATGCGGGTGCTCGCCGACCTCGCCGCGCTGGACACCGATGTCGCCCACCTGGCCCGCGCCCTGCCCGCGCTGGTCCGCGCGCTGCGGTACGGCGACGTCCGGGGCACCGACCACGGCGCCCTGGGCGAGGTCGCCGACGGGCTCGCCGACCGGATCAGGGTCGGCCTGCCGCCCGCCTGCACCGGCCTGGACGCCGCCGGCGCCGCCGTGATGCGCGCCCACCTCGACGAAGTGCACGGCGCGATCGGCCTGCTGGGCGGCGACGGCCTCGCCGACCGCTGGGCCGGCACGCTGCGGTCGCTCGCCCGGCGCGAGCCCTCCGGCGGACCGGCCACCGGCGTGCCCGGGCTGCTGCGCGGGCGGGCCGTCCGGCTGCTGCTGGACGACGGCCGGCTGGATCCGGCGGAGGCCGGGCGGCGGCTCGGTCTGGTGCTCTCCACCGCCGGCAGCCCGGTGGACGCGGCCGGTTGGATCGAGGGCTTCCTGTCCGGCGGCGGCACGCTGCTGCTGCACGACCCCCGGCTGCTGGGCCTGCTCGACGCCTGGCTGACCGGCGTCCCGGCGGCGGTCTTCACCGATCTGCTGCCGCTGCTGCGCCGCACCTTCGCCACCCTGGAGGCCGGGGTCAGACACACCGTCGGCAGCCGGGTGGCGGCCGGTCCGCTCGACTACGGCGACACCGAACCGGCCTCGGCGGCCGCCGAGGTGGATCTCGCCCGGGCCGCCGCCGCGCTGCCGGTGGTCGCGCTGCTGCTCGGCCTGCCGGACGGCGCCGCAGTCGGCTCCGGCGCCGCGGTCGGGGCCGCCCCCGGCGCCGACCGCCCGAGGATCCCCCGGCAGGCCGGGGGCCGCGACACCTGACGGCCACCGGCCACCCCCCTCCCGTCCCGCAGACCGCACCCAGAGGAGCCCCCGATGGCCGCCGGCACCCCCCTGACCCCCACCACCCCCGCCGACGAGCGGCTGCGCCGCTGGCGGCTGGTCCTCGGCGGCGAGGCCGACGGCACCGGCCGCGCCCTGCACGGCCGGGACGCCGCGATGGACGGTGCGCTCGCCGCGCTCTACCGGGGCGCTCCCGAGGAGGGCCGGGCCGGGCAGCCGCGCTCCGGGCGCCGCACCGCGGGCCTGGGCGGCTCGGCCCCGCAGGTGGCCCGCTGGCTGGGCGACATCCGCGAGTACTTCCCCGCCACCGTCGTCCAGCTGATGCAGCAGGACGCGATCACCCGGCTCGGGCTGGAGCAGCTGCTGCTGGAGCCGGAGATGCTGGAGGCCGTCGAGCCGGACGTCCATCTGGTCGCCACCCTGCTCTCGCTCAAGCACGCGCTGCCCGAGACCACCAGGGAGACCGCCCGCGCGGTCGTCGGCACGGTGGTCGCCGAGCTGGAGCGCCGACTGGCCGACCGGACCAGGGCCACCCTCGGCGGCGCGCTGGACCGCAGCGCCCGGGTCGGCCGCCCGCGCCACCGCGACATCGACTGGGACCGCACCGTCCGGGCCAATCTGGGGAACTACCTGCCCGAGCACGGCACCGTCGTCCCCGAGCGGCTGGTCGGCTACGCCCGGGCCCGGCGCGCGGTGAAGAAGGACGTCGTCCTCTGCATCGACCAGTCCGGTTCGATGGCCGCGTCCGTCGTGCACGCGGCGGTGTTCGGCGCCGTGCTCGCCTCGATGAAGAGCCTGGACACCCGGCTGGTGGTCTTCGACACCTCCGTGGTCGACCTCACCGAGCAGCTCGCCGACCCGGTCGACGTGCTCTTCGCGACCCAGCTCGGCGGCGGCACCGACATCAACCGGGCGCTCGCCTACTGCCAGTCCCGGATCACCCGGCCGGCCGAGACGGTCGTCGTCCTGATCAGCGACCTCTACGAGGGCGGCATCCGGGACGGGATGCTCAAGCGGGTGGCCGCGATGAAGGCGGCGGGCGTCCAGTTCATCGCCCTGCTGGCGCTCTCCGACGAGGGCGCGCCGGCCTACGACCACGCGCACGCCGCCGCGCTGGCCGCCCTCGGGGCCCCGGCCTTCGCCTGCACCCCCGACGCCTTCCCGGAGATCATGGCGGCGGCGATCGGGAAGCGCCCGATCCCGGTCCCGGACCAGGGGGTGTGAAAGGGCGGCCCGCCCGGCGGCGGTGAGTGGCGCGAAAGGGCCGTCCGCCGTGCGGCAGTGCGGCGGAGCGAGTGGTGCGGAATGCCGTCCGCCCGGCGGCCGTGGACGGAGGTGTCGGCCCGGCGCGCGCCGGTCTCACTCGTACGGGGGAACATGGGGCGTGGACGAGCAAACCCGCCGGTCCGAGCGCCCGGCGCACGCCCGCCGGGCTTTCTGTGACGGTTCTCACCAAAGACTGGCAGGCCCCGGGCGAAACACGCCCGTCCGGCGGGGATAACCTGCCAGACGGACGTGACGCGCGTGTGAATTGACGTGTGCGCCCGTGGCTGTGTGGGCCGCAAGGCCGTACCTCTGCGTACCCGCACCGCCCCGACGACCCGCAGCGAAGATCCTGCCGTGGCACGCTCGTAGAGACACAATCCGCGACCACGAACAAGGACAAACACGTGGACCTGTTCGAGTACCAGGCGAGGGACCTCTTCGCCAAGCACGGTGTTCCCGTGCTTGACGGCGATGTCATCGAGACCCCCGAAGCGGCTCGCGCCATCGCCGAGCGCTTCGGCGGCCGCGCCGTCGTCAAGGCTCAGGTGAAGGTGGGAGGCCGAGGCAAGGCCGGCGGCGTGAAGCTCGCCGCCGACCCGGCGGACGCCGTCGCCAAGGCCGAGCAGATCCTCGGCATGGACATCAAGGGCCACACCGTGCACAAGGTGATGCTGGCCCAGACCGCGGACATCAAGGACGAGTACTACGTCTCGTTCCTGCTGGACCGCACCAACCGCACCTTCCTGGCCATGGCCAGCGTCGAGGGCGGCGTGGAGATCGAGGTCGTCGCGGAGGAGAACCCCGACGCGCTCGCCAAGATCCCGGTCGACGCCAACGAGGGCTGCACCCCGGAGAAGGCCGCCGAGATCGTCGCCGCGGCGAAGTTCCCGGCCGAGATCGCCGACCAGGTCGCCGACGTCCTGCAGAAGCTGTGGACCGTCTTCATCAAGGAGGACGCCCTCCTCGTCGAGGTCAACCCGCTGATCAAGTCCGGTGAGGGCAAGATCATCGCGCTCGACGGCAAGGTCTCCCTGGACGAGAACGCCGAGTTCCGCCAGCCCGAGCACGAGGCGCTCGAGGACAAGGCCGCGGCCAACCCGCTGGAGGCCGCCGCCAAGGCCAAGGGCCTCAACTACGTCAAGCTCGACGGTGCGGTCGGCATCATCGGCAACGGCGCGGGTCTCGTCATGAGCACCCTCGACGTGGTCGCGTACGCCGGTGAGAAGCACGGCAACGTCAAGCCCGCCAACTTCCTCGACATCGGTGGCGGCGCCTCCGCCGAGGTCATGGCGAACGGCCTGGAGATCATCCTCGGCGACCCCGACGTCAAGTCGGTCTTCGTCAACGTCTTCGGTGGCATCACCGCGTGCGACGCGGTCGCCAACGGCATCGTGCAGGCCCTCGCGCTGCTCGAGGAGAAGGGCGAGGCGGTCACCAAGCCGCTGGTCGTCCGTCTCGACGGCAACAACGCCGAGCTGGGCCGGCAGATCCTGACCGACGCCAACCACCCGCTCGTCGAGCAGGTGGACACCATGGACGGTGCGGCCGACCGCGCCGCCGAGCTGGCCAACAAGTAAGGAAGGGGACTTTCACACCATGGCTATCTTCCTTACCAAGGACAGCAAGGTCATCGTCCAGGGCATGACCGGCTCCGAGGGCATGAAGCACACCCGCCGCATGCTCGCCTCCGGCACCCAGATCGTCGGCGGTGTCAACCCGCGCAAGGCCGGCACCACGGTCGACGTCGACGGCACCGAGGTGCCCGTCTTCGGCACCGTCGCCGAGGCCATCGAGAAGACCGGTGCCGATGTCACCGTCATCTTCGTGCCGCCGAAGTTCACCAAGGACGCCGTCGTCGAGGCCATCGACGCCGAGATCGGCCTGGCCGTCGTCATCACCGAGGGCGTCCCGGTGCACGACACCGCCGCGTTCTGGGCCTACGCCGGTTCCAAGGGCAACAAGACCCGGATCATCGGCCCGAACTGCCCCGGCCTGATCAGCCCCGGACAGTCGAACGCCGGCATCATCCCGGCCGACATCACCAAGGCCGGCAAGATCGGCCTGGTCTCGAAGTCCGGCACCCTGACCTACCAGCTCATGTACGAGCTGCGGGACATCGGCTTCTCCTCGGCCGTGGGCATCGGCGGTGACCCGGTCATCGGCACCACCCACATCGACGCCCTCAAGGCGTTCCAGGAGGACCCGGAGACCGAGCTCATCGTCATGATCGGTGAGATCGGCGGCGACGCCGAGGAGCGTGCCGCGGCCTACATCGCCGAGCACGTCACCAAGCCGGTCGTCGGCTACGTCGCGGGCTTCACCGCCCCGGAGGGCAAGACCATGGGCCACGCCGGCGCCATCGTCTCCGGCTCCTCGGGCACCGCCCAGGCGAAGAAGGAGGCCCTCGAGGCCGCCGGTGTCAAGGTCGGCAAGACGCCGTCCGAGACCGCCCGCCTGGCCCGTGAGCTGTTCAAGGGCTGACGCCCCCCGCTCGCGCACAGCGCCCCCGCACCGGCCTCGCCGGTGCGGGGGCGCTGTCGTTCCCGGAGCGGCTCCGGTGCCGGGGTCAGCGCGGTTGCCGGTGCTCCGCCGGGCAGGGGCGCAGCACCCAGGACGCGCAGCCGGGGGGTTCCGGGGCCACCACGGCCGGCGGCGGCAGCGCCACCCCGGCCAGCCCGCCCGCCGGCGGCCGGTACGGCCCGTCCGCGCGGGGCGGCGGCGGATCCACCACGACCGGCTCCAGCCCCGGCGTCGGCGAGCACCAGAGGCTCTGGATCCCGGACGGCGCCCCCTCCGGGAGCAGCGGCAGCAGGGCCTCCGGCTCGGTCGCGAGCGTCGGCACCGGCGCGCAGAGCACCGGCGGCGGCGGATCCGACGGCCGGAACAGCTCGCTCGGCCCGCCCCCCGCCAGCGTCGCCGCCACCGCGCCGCCGACGGCCACCGTCAGCAGTGCCGCCGCTCCCGTCCGGCCCGCGTGCACCAGCCCCTGCCGGGCCCGCAGCAGCGGCACCGGCGGCCGGTGCGGCTCCGGCGCCCCGCGCACCGCGGCCCGGTGCAGCAGCCCGGACAGCCGGTCCGCGAACCCGTCCGCCGCCGGATCCGGCCCCACCAGGTCCGGGACCCACTGCGCCAGCGCCGTCCGCGCCGCCCACACCCGCCCCTCGGCGGCCGCGACCGTGGACTCCACCTCCACCGCCACCGCGGCGGCCGGCATCCCCAGGCCGTCGTGCAGCACCAGCGCCCGGCGCTGCGGCCGGGAGAGCCGGCGCAGCGCCTTGAGCAGGGCCCGGTCCCGGTCGGTGAGGCGGTCGTGGTCCGGCAGCACCGCCTGGCCCTCGTCCGCCGGCCGCACCTTGATCCGCCGGTGCGGCAGCCGCCACACATGCGCCCGCCGGGGCCCGCCGCGGTGCCAGGGGGACAGCGCCAGTTCGAACGCCCGCATCCGCACCCACTGCTCGGGCTCGGCCCCGGCGGCCACCTCCGGCCAGTGCCGCCGCGCCTCGCCGAACGCCCGCCCGACGCAGTGCACCGCCCGGTGCTTGCACGCGGTGAGCAGGAACACCTGCTGCACCAGCCGGGTGTGCCCCGCCTCGTACACCTCCTCGAACACCGCCGGCGGGCGTACGCCGGCGACGGGGGCCGGTGCCGGCCCGGACCGGGCTCCGGGCTCGGCCGTCACGCCTGTCGGGCGGGCTTCGGTGCCCCGTTGGTTCGTGGGGCCGGGGCGTCCGGCGGCGGCGGGGGTGGGGCCGGTCGTGGTCCTGTCGGCGGCCGGTGCCGGTCCGGTCCGGGCTCCGGGCTCGGCCGTCGCACCCGTCGGGCGGGGCTCGGGGCCCTTGCCCGTCCGCGTCGGCCGCGCGGGTGCGGGTGCGGTGCCGGACGGCTGTGCGGCGGTGGCCTCGGCCGTGGCGACCACGCCCGGCCGGGTCCGGGTGGGCTTCGGATCCAGGCCGGGCGTCACGGGCGTGTCGGGCGTGGCGTCCTGGGCCGCCGCCGTCGGCGGGCGGCCGGTGCGCGCGGGGCCTGCCGCCGGCGCGGCCGGTCGGCGGCCGTCGCCATCCGCACCGGCCTTCGCCGCAGCCGCAGCCGCACCCGGAGCCGAAGCTGACGCCGGATCCGCAGCCGAGTCCTTCGCCGCAGCCGATGAGGCACCCGCCCCCGGGGGCGCCGGCAGCAGCGCGGCGAGAGCGGCGATCTCGGCCTGGGTGCGGGTGCCCAGCTTGCGCAGGGCGCGGTGCTGGTAACTGCGGGCGGTGGTGGGGGTGACGCCCAGTGCGGTGGCGGTCTCGGCGAGGTCCCGGCCGGCCGCGAGGTGGGCGAAGGCCTCGGTCTCACGGGCCGTCAGTCGGCGCAGCAGTGCCGTCGTGTCCGCGTCGGGCATCCCCCCGCCGTTCTGCGCGGCCCCGTCCGCGCCGGTGGTGGTGCCGGTCCGGCCCCGGCCGCCCTTGCGCTTTCCGGGGCGCGCCTTACCGCCGCGGTTCGGCGAGGCGGGCGCGGCGGCGGGTGCGGCGGGAGGCGAGGGCTGGGTGCCGGTGCGGGCGGCGGTCGGGGGCTTGGTCATCAGACGCTCCGGGCCGGATCGGTCGCGGCGGTGAGAGGGCATGGTCTGAAAATGCGCATAAGCCAATAATCTGGGACACCCCGGCGGTTTGCCTCTTCACGGAGCATGGCGAGTCGCCTTGGCACGATGAGGCCCATGACGCAGCTGACGGGTCGTCCGATTCTGGAAGCGCCGGGCGAACTGGGGGCCAGGCCCGTCCTCTCCGCCCTGCTCACCGGGGTCCGGACGGCCCTGCTCGGGCTGTCGGTGGTCACCGTTCCGGTGCTCGGGCTCTGGGTGGTGACCCCGTTCGCGGACGACGGCGCGGCCGGCGCGCTGCGGCTGGCGTCCGCGTTGTGGCTGCTGGGGCACGGTGCGCCGGTGCTGCGCGGGCCGGCCGCAGTGCCGCTCTCGGTCGCACCGCTGGGGCTCGGGCTGCTGGCGGTGGGCCAGTTGTACCGGGCGGCCGGCCGGGTGGCGGCGCGCGCCGCGGGGCGGCCGGGGGGCCGCGGCGGGGTCCCGGCGGTCTGGGCGGGCTACTGCGCGGTGGCGTGCGCGGTGGTGGCGCAGTGCGCGGGGGCGGGGGAGTTCCGGGCCCGGGTGGTGGTCGACCTCGCCGTGGTCGCGCTGGTGGCCGGGGCGGCGGTGGCGGCCGGTGCGCGGCGGCCGGGGGCGGCCCCGGCCGGGGTGGAGGCCCTGGAACGGGTCCTGGCCGGGTTGCCGGCGGAGGTTCGGCCGACCGGCGGCGCGCCGGTGGTCCGGGTGGCCGCGCTGGCGGCCGGGGCGGGGCTGCTGGCGGCCGGCGGGCTGGTGGTCGCGGTGGCGGCGGTGCTGACCGCGGTGGGCGGGGGTGCCGGGTCGGCGGTGTTCGCGGGCGGGCCGGCGGCGGTGGCGGGGGTGCTGCTGCTGACCCTGGTGCTGCTGCCGAACACGGTGCTGTGGGGCGCGGCGTACGCACTCGGGCCGGGGTTCGCGGTGGGCGCGGGGACGGTGGTGTCGCCGGTGCGGGCGGTGCTGGGCCCGGTGCCGGAGTTTCCGTTGTTCGCGCTGCTCCCGGAGCCGGGGGCGGGCGGCTGGCGGCTGGCGGTGTGCGTGCTGCCCGCGCTGGCGGGCGTGGTGCCGGGGCTGCTGCTGGG
>NZ_JZWY01000011.1:0-5152 GCF_000966955.1 Streptomyces sp. NRRL S-495 | reverse complement strand
GGCTGCTGCTGGGCCGGGCGGCCTCGGCGGGCGGCGGGCGGGCGGCCGGGCCGGTGCGGCCGGGGGCCCCGTGGCCGGTGGCGGCGACGGTGGTGGCGGCGCTGGCGTCCGGGCTGCTGGTCGGCGGTGCGGCGGCGGGGCTGGGGTGGCTCGCCGGCGGGGCGCTGGGGGCGGGCCGGATGGCGGAGCTGGGGCCGGTGGCGTGGTGGACGGCGCCGGCGGCGGCGGGCTGGGTCGCGGTGGTGTCCGCCCCGGTCGCGGTGCTGGCGCGGTCCCGGGCGCTGCGGGCGGCGGCGGGCGGCCCGGACAGGTCGTGGCGGTCCGGCGTCCCCCTCGTCCCGGGGGCGCTCGCCGTGACCGCCCGCCGGGGCGCACTCCTGCTGCGCGCTCGCGCGTACGGCGTGGTCACCCGCCTGGCGGGAGCCCCCGGTGCCCCGACGGCTCCCGGAGCCCCCGCCCCCACGGCTCCCGGCGCCCCCGGCGGCTCGGCGCGGTGATCCGGCTCAGTCGCTCTTCTTGGTGATGTCCACGTACCACTGCGGGGCGAGCCGGTCGCAGCCGTCGGCGCCGCTGGAGGTCAGCGAGTCCTGCACGCAGGTCACGTAGTCGTTGTAGTACAGCGCGAGGCCGAGCACGGAGGAGACGAAGACCACCGTCATCGCGCCGGTGAGGATGCCCGCCAGTGCGGCCGGGGTGAGCGGGTTCTGCGTGCCGACGCCGGTGCCGGTGGGCGCGGGGGTGCCGCCGTCGGTGGCGGAGGGGCGGGGGGCCCGCATCGCGGAGACGCCCCAGACGATGGCGAGCGCGCCGACGAACAGGGCGACGTAGTGCAGCGCGGCGAACGCGCAGACCAGCGCGGCCATGCCGGCCAGCGCGGCGTTGCGGGCCTTGCGCTGGGCGGGGCCTTGCGCTGGGCGGGGTCGTTCGGGTCGAGCCGGGGCGGCTGCGGCGCGGGCGGGCGGGGGTTCCAGCCGCCGCCCTGGTGGCCGGGGCTCCACGGGTGGGGCGGCGGGACGAGCGGACGGTCCTCCGGACCGCCCTCCTGGCCCTCGGGCCGGTCGGGGTCGCCGGTGGGGTGGGGAGCGCGCGGGCGCCACGGCTGCTCGGGGGCATCCGCCGGCGGCGGCGCGAAGGGGTTGCGCTCGCCGGTGTCGTCACCGCTGCTCATGGTTCGGCCATTCCTTCTCGGTCGGTGGGGCGGGTGCCCGCGCCACCCTATGTTCCCGCAGGCCCCTGTGGGGGGTCCGGGCACGTCCTGCGGCCGGGGAGTCGGCGGTCGGCCGGCGCCCGGTCCCGGCTCCGGACGGCCGGCGAGATCCCGGTCTCAGCTACGCGCGTAGCCCCGGGCGGTGTTTCGGAGGCCGTCCGACCAGCCGTTATGGTGGTGACGGTCAGCAGCTCCCACGGGTTCCCCGGGGCCCGCGTCGCGGCGGGTTCTCCTGGAGTTCCTCCTCGCTCGACCTGCCGTTCGTAGTGGCCCCACCGCCGGTGGATGTACCAGCGGGCGGCGCCCGACCTACGGAGAATCGCGCAGTGGCCGCCGCCCCCGCTCAGCTCTTCCCGCCCCGCACGCCCGGACCGGCCCGTCTGGTGGTGCTGGTCTCCGGCTCCGGCACCAACCTCCAGGCACTGATCGACGCCGTCGCCGACCCCGCGTACGGGGCGGAGATCCTCGCCGTGGGCGCGGACCGGGACGGCATCGCCGGGCTGGAGCGCGCCGAGCGGGCCGGCCTGCCGGTCTTCGTGCACCGGGTGAAGGACCACGGGGACCGGGCGGACTGGGACCGCGCGCTGACCGCCTCCGTCGCCGGGTACGAGCCCGACCTGGTCGTCACGGCCGGGTTCATGAAGATCCTCGGCCCCGGGTTCATCGAGGCCTTCGCCGGACGGATCGTCAACACCCACCCCGCGCTGCTGCCCTCCTTCCCCGGCGCCCACGGCGTCACCGACGCGCTGGCGTACGGGGTGAGGGTCACCGGTTGCACCGTCCACCTGGTCGACGCCGGCGTCGACACCGGGCCGATCATCGCGCAGGGCGTCGTGGAGGTCCACGACGCCGACCACGCCGATGGCGGCGAGGCGCTGCACGAACGCATCAAGACTGTCGAGCGCAAGCTGCTCGTCGACGTCGTGGGCCGGCTGGCCCGCGAGGGTCACCGCATCGAGGACCGAAAGGTATGGATTCCGGCATGAGCGCCGCTCCCACCACGCCCCCTGTCTCCGAGAACGTCCGGCCGATCCGCCGCGCGCTGATCAGCGTGTACGACAAGACCGGTCTGGAGGAGCTGGCCCAGGGCCTGCACGCCGCCGGGGTCGCCATCGTCTCCACCGGCTCGACCGCCGGCCGGATCGCCGCCGCGGGCGTCCCGGTGACCGAGGTCTCCGAGCTGACCGGCTTCCCGGAGTGCCTGGACGGGCGCGTGAAGACCCTGCACCCCCGCGTGCACGCCGGCGTCCTCGCCGACCTGCGGCTGGAGTCGCACCGCGAGCAGCTGGCCGAGCTGGGCGTCGAGCCCTTCGACCTGGTCGTGGTGAACCTCTACCCGTTCAAGGCGACCGTCGCCTCCGGCGCCACCCCGGACGAGTGCGTCGAGCAGATCGACATCGGCGGCCCGAGCATGGTCCGCGCCGCCGCCAAGAACCACCCCTCGGTGGCCGTCGTGGTCGACCCGGCCCGCTACCAGGACGTGCTGACGGCCGTCCAGGGCGGCGGCTTCGACCTGCTGACCCGCAAGCGGCTGGCCGCCCAGGCCTTCGCCCACACCGCCGCCTACGACGTCGCGGTGGCCAACTGGTTCGGGGAGTCCGGCTACACGGAGACCGAGGACGCGTTCCCGGCCTTCCTGGGCTCGGCCTTCGAGCGCCAGAACGTGCTGCGCTACGGCGAGAACCCGCACCAGGGCGCCGCGCTGTACACCGACGGCAGCGGTGGCCTGGCCGGCGCGCGGCAGCTGCACGGCAAGGAGATGTCGTACAACAACTACGTCGACACCGACGCCGCCCGCCGCGCCGCCTACGACCACACCGAGCCGGCCGTCGCGATCATCAAGCACGCCAACCCGTGCGGCATCGGGACCGGCGCCGACGTCGCCGAGGCGCACCGCAAGGCGCACGAGTGCGACCCGGCCTCCGCGTACGGCGGCGTGATCGCGGTCAACCGCCCGGTCACGGTGGCGCTGGCCGAGCAGATCGCCCCGATCTTCACCGAGGTCGTGGTGGCCCCCGGCTACGAGGACGGCGCCGTCGAGGTGCTGGCCCGCAAGAAGAACCTGCGGGTGCTGCTCGCCCCCGAGGCCCCGGCCAACCGCCAGGAGGTGCGCCCCGTCTCCGGCGGCGTGCTGCTCCAGGACGCCGACCGGATGCACGCCGAGGGCGACGACCCGGCGACCTGGACCCTGGCCTCCGGCGAGGCGCTGTCCCCGGCCGAGCTGGCCGAGCTGGCGTTCGCCTGGCGGGCCTGCCGGGCCGTCAAGTCCAACGCGATCCTGCTGGCCAAGGACGGCGCCTCGGTGGGCGTCGGCATGGGCCAGGTCAACCGCGTCGACTCCTGCAAGCTCGCGGTGGAGCGGGCCGGCGAGCGGGCCAAGGGCTCGTACGCGGCCTCCGACGCCTTCTTCCCGTTCGCGGACGGCCCGGCGATCCTGATCGCGGCCGGCGTGCGGGCGATCGTCCAGCCCGGCGGCTCGATCCGGGACGAAGAGGTGGTCGCGGCCGCCACCGAGGCCGGGGTGACCATGTACTTCACCGGTACCCGCCACTTCTTCCACTGACGCGTCCGCCGGTGGCCCGGCGCTGAACGGCGCTGAACGGCACGGCACGGAACGACGGAACGGCCCGGCTCCCTCCACCGAGGGGGCCGGGCCGTTCCGTCGTGCGCGGTACCGCGTTACTTCTTGATCACCAGGGTGCCGGCGGCACGGTCGTGCCAGCCCTGCAGCTTCCCGGAGTTGTCGAAGAACGGCGACAGGTAGACCAGCAGCGCGCCGATGTAGCAGAGGAACGCGCCGACGATCGGGATGATGAAGCGGATGAAGCCGCCGCCCAGACCCGGGTTCTGGCCGGTGCTCTCCTTGACCACGCGCAGGCCCATGGCCATCTTGCCCAGGGTGGCGCCGGCGAAGGAGACCAGCAGCCACTCGTAGAGCAGGTTGAACACGGCCAGCACGCCGATCATGATCATCATGGTGGCGACGATGCCGCCCGCGGCGTCGGTCTGCTGCTGGAGGCAGTCGCTGTAGGCCGCGCTCGGGTAGGTGTACTGCGAGCAGTCGTCGGTGTCCTTGACGATGCCGAGCGCGCCGGCCAGGCCGAGGGCCATGACCAGGGCGATGATCGCGCCGACGGCCAGGCCGTCGATCAGCCGGGCCAGGAAGCGCTGACCCATGGTCGCCAGCTTGACGGTGCCGATCTGGGCGATGTTGATGTAGCCGTTGTTCGCCTGGATGGTGCCCGGCATCGGCGCGTACCCGTAGGCCTGCTGCTGCGGCACGCCGTAGCCCGGCTGCTGCGGGGGCTGCTGCGGGTAGCCGTAGCCGGCGGCCGGCGGAGCCTGCTGCGGGTAGCCGTAGCCGGGCTGCTGCGGGGGCTGCTGGGGCTGGTTGTACGGGTTGTTGGGGTCGGGCGGGTAGCTCATCGATGCCTCCGGGCAGATGGGGACAAGTGGGGACGGGACAGCGGAGGCCCCGGAACGGGCCGGCTGGACGGGTAGCCGGTCGGACGGGACGTTAGCGGAGCACGCTGACACCGGGGGCGTGGGCCGACCGGTGCGCGCGCCCGCTCAGGGCCGTGGGAAGCGTGCGAACGGGAGCCGGAACGGCCCGGTGGCGCGCGGCAACCCGCGTCGGCGGTCGGTCGTCGGCGCGGTGCGGTCTGGTCGGCTCACTTCGTTCTTCCCCCGAGTACGCCCCGCCGGGTCTGTCCGTCGGCCCGTCACCGGGCCGGATGCGGCGGGGAATGCCTGCTTATCGTCGACCGGACGGCAGTACCGTGTCCAGCCGCGTTCGCGCCTCGGGCCGGACTGTGGCGCAACCGCAATAAGAGCCGAACGTTCCGCATCCGTCCGGCCCGCGCCCGGACCGCCCCCGAAGCCCCCGTCGGGCTCCCGTCCGGCCCTCGCCCGGACCGCCCCCGAAGCCCCCGCTCGGCCCCCGCT
>NZ_JZWY01000010.1:0-3684 GCF_000966955.1 Streptomyces sp. NRRL S-495 | reverse complement strand
CCCCCGCCCGGACCGCCCCCGCGGCCCCCGTCCGCGGCCCGGGACCGGTGGCACGGGTACCCGCCCCGATCCGGGAGAATGGGGTCATGACTGCGCAGATTCTCGATGGCAAGGCGACCGCGGCCGCGATCAAGTCCGAACTCGCCGCCCGCGTGGCGGCCCTCAAGGCCAAGGGCATCACGCCCGGCCTCGGCACCGTCCTGGTCGGCGACGACCCGGGCAGCCGCTGGTACGTCAACGGCAAGCACAAGGACTGCGCCGAGATCGGCATCGCCTCGATCCAGCGCGAGCTGCCCGCCACCGCCACCCAGGAGGACGTCGAGAACGTCGTCCGGGAGCTCAACGCCGACCCGACCTGCACCGGCTACATCGTCCAGCTGCCGCTGCCCAAGGGCCTCGACCAGAACCCGGTCCTCGAGCTGATGGACCCGGACAAGGACGCGGACGGCCTGCACCCGACCTCGCTCGGCCGCCTCGCCCTGGGCATCG
Source organism: Streptomyces sp. NRRL S-495 (assembly GCF_000966955.1). NCBI lineage: Bacteria > Bacillati > Actinomycetota > Actinomycetes > Kitasatosporales > Streptomycetaceae > Streptomyces > Streptomyces sp. NRRL S-495. The sequence goes on along the minus strand of NZ_JZWY01000010.1, from coordinate 3,195 downwards.
AGGGCCCGCTGCCCTGCACCCCGCTCGGCATGGTCGAGCTGCTGCGCCGCCACGGCGTGCCGATCGACGGCGCCGAGGTGGTCGTGGTCGGCCGGGGCGTGACCGTCGGCCGCTCGATCGGCCTGCTGCTCACCCGCCGCAGCGAGAACGCCACCGTCACCCTCTGCCACACCGGCACCCGCGACCTCGCCCACCACCTGCGCCAGGCCGACATCATCGTCGCCGCCGCCGGTGTGCCGCACCTGGTCAAGCCGGAGGACGTCAAGCCCGGCGCGGCCGTGCTGGACGTCGGCGTCAGCCGCAGCGAGGGGAAGATCGTCGGCGACGTGCACCCCGGCGTGGCCGAGGTGGCCGGCTGGATCTCCCCGAACCCCGGCGGTGTCGGCCCGATGACCCGCGCCATGCTGCTCAACAACATCGTGGTGGCGGCCGAGCGCCGCGCCGGCGCCTGACCGCCGGGCCCGACCGCCGGCCCACCGGGCCCACCGGGCCCCGCCCGGCCCCGACCCATCCGATCGACGATCCCGAAGGACGGGAAGCCATGAGCGAACCGCGCCGGACCCGGCGCAGGCCGGTGAAGACCACCGGCACCCTGCCCCCCGAGGGCTCGGCGGCCGCGCTCGGGCGCGACCACGCGCTGCCGGTCCGGCAGTGGCCGATAACGGTGGTCCTGCTGGTGGTCGCCGCCGGTCTCGCGGTCACCTGGTTCGCCGACTTCCAGGACGGCTTCAAGTACGGGCTGCTGATCATCGGCGGCGGTGTGCTGCTCGGCGCGCTGCTCCGGCTGGTGCTGCCGGAGGTCGGCATGCTGGCGGTGCGCAGCCGCTTCACCGATGTGATCGTGCTGACGTTCCTGGGCCTGTCGATCGTGCTGCTGACCCTGATGGCCCAGCCCAACCCGTGGCTGGAGTTCCCGCTGCTGGACAACATCGGCCAGCTGATCGGCCGTCCGCGGCGCTGACCGGGACCCGCCGCCGGCCCCCCGCCCGACGTCCGGGCGGGGGGCCGTCATCGTCTGTGACCGAGCAGTCACGACCGCGACCGAGGCGTACGCTTCCCTTTGCGATACCCTGACGCCGGTTCTCTCGATGTCGAGAGACCGTCCTCGGCTCCAGCGCGCCGACGTGCCTGGGGCACCTGGCGATTTGCTGGAGAAGGTAGAAATGACCCGCACCCCCGTCAATGTCACCATCACCGGAGCCGCCGGCCAGATCGGCTACGCGCTGCTCTTCCGCATCGCCTCGGGCCACCTGCTCGGCGCCGATGTCCCGGTGAACCTGCGCCTCCTGGAGATCCCGCAGGGCCTCAAGGCCGCCGAGGGCACCGCCATGGAGCTCGTGGACTGCGCCTTCCCGCTGCTGCGTGACATCACCATCACCGACAAGCCGGCCGAGGCCTTCGACGGCGCCAACGTCGCGCTGCTGGTCGGCGCCCGTCCGCGCACCGCCGGCATGGAGCGCGGCGACCTGCTGCAGGCCAACGGTGGCATCTTCGGCCCGCAGGGCAAGGCCATCAACGAGCACGCCGCGGACGACATCAAGGTCCTGGTGGTCGGCAACCCGGCCAACACCAACGCCCTGATCGCCCAGCGCAACGCCCCGGACGTCCCGGCCGAGCGCTTCACCGCGATGACCCGCCTGGACCACAACCGGGCCGTCGGCCAGCTCTCGCTGAAGACCGGCGCCCTGGTCTCGGACATCAAGCGCGTCACCATCTGGGGCAACCACTCCGCCACCCAGTACCCGGACATCTTCCAGGCCGAGATCGCCGGCAAGCCGGCCTTCGAGGCCGTCGGCAGCGACCAGGCCTGGCTGGAGAACGACTTCATCCCGACCGTCGCCAAGCGCGGCGCCGCCATCATCGACGCCCGCGGCGCCTCCTCGGCCGCCTCGGCCGCCAACGCCGCCATCGACCACGTGTACACCTGGGTCAACGGCACCGCCGAGGGCGACTGGACCTCGATGGGTGTCGTCTCCGACGGCTCCTACGGCGTCCCGGCCGGCCTGATCTCCTCCTTCCCGGTCACCACCAAGGACGGCGAGTTCTCGATCGTCCAGAACCTGGAGATCTCCGACTTCTCGCGCGGCCGCATCAACGCCTCGGTGCAGGAGCTGACCGAGGAGCGCGACGCGGTCCAGGAGCTCGGCCTCATCTGAGCCGGCCCCGACGCCTCCACGACGGCCCGTCGTCCCCGTTCCACGGGGGCGGCGGGCCGTCGTCCTACACTGGCCCGCTGTGAACGAAACCATCGAGGACGCCGCGCTCGTCCTCGTCTTCATCGTCCTGGGCGGCCTGTTCAACGTCGCCGAGATCTCGCTGATCTCGCTGCGCGAGGGACAGATCCGGACGCTGGAGGCACGCGGCACCCGGCGGGCGGCCCGGGCCGCGCACCTCGCCGCCGACCCGAACCGCTTCCTGGCGGCCGTCCAGGTCGGCGTGACCTGCATGGGCTTCCTCTCCGCCGCGTTCGGCGCCGACACCCTGGCCGGCAAGGTGGCCCCGCTGTTCGTCCGGGCCGGGCTGTCCGAGGGCGTCGCCGACGCCACCGCCCTGGTCGGACTGACCCTGGTGATCAGCTACGTCTCGCTGGTGCTCGGCGAGCTCACCCCGAAGCGGATCGGCCTTCAGCGGGCCGACTCCATCGCCCTGCTGGCGGCGCCGGTGGTCGACGTCATGTCGGTGGTGCTGCGCCCGGCGATCTGGCTGCTCGGCCGATCCACCGACCTGATGGTCCGGCTGTTCGGCGGCGACCCGACCGCCGGCCGGGGCTCGATGAGCTCGGAGGAGCTCCGCGGCCTGGTCGCCGCCAACACCGAACTCGGGAACGACGAGCGGACGCTGATCGCCGATGTGTTCGCGGCGGGGGAGCGCCAGCTGCGCGAGGTGATGGTCCCGCGCACCGAGGTGACCTTCCTCGACGCCGAGCGCCCGCTCGCCGAGGTCCGCGCCCAGGCGGAGTCCTCGCCGCACTCCCGCTACCCCGTGATCGAGGGCAGCTACGACGCGGTGACCGGCTTCGTGCACGTCCGCGACCTGTACGGCGTGCGCGGCGAACGGGCCGCCAAGGTCCGCGACCTGGCCCGCCCGATCAAGCTGCTGCCCGGCACCAAGCGGGTGCTGGAGGCGATGGGGGAGATGCGCCGGGAGGGCCACCACCTGGCGATCGTGGTCGACGAGTACGGCGGCACCGCCGGC
>NZ_JZWY01000009.1:0-2256 GCF_000966955.1 Streptomyces sp. NRRL S-495 | reverse complement strand
GGCGGCACCGCCGGCATCGTCACCCTGGAGGACCTGGTGGAGGAGGTGATCGGGGAGATCCGGGACGAGTACGACACCCCGGAGTCCTCCCCGACCCGGCGCCTGGCCGGCGGCGGCGTGGAGCTCGACGGGCTGCTCAACCTGGCGGACTTCGTCGAGGAGACCGGCGTCACCCTCCCCGAGGGCCCGTACGAGACGGTGGCCGGCTGCCTGGTCGCCGCGCTCGGCCGGCTGCCCGCCGACGGCGACCGGGTGCGGATCCCGGCCGGTCCCGGCGAGGAGGTGCTGCTGACGGTGGCCAAGCTGGAGGGCCGGCGGATCGCCCGGGTGAGGGTGAGTGCGGTCACACTGGCGGAACCGGCGGGGCAGGAGGTTTCCTGACCGGTCGGTGGAACTGGAACAATGGCCCGCATGGTCAACGCAGCGGTCACTGGTCCGGTCAAGGACCGTCCCCGGGTGCTCTCGGGCATCCAGCCCACCTCCGGTTCGTTCCACCTCGGTAACTACCTGGGCGCGGTGCGCCAGTGGGTCGATCTGCAGAAGGAGAACGACGCCTTCTACATGGTCGTCGACCTGCACGCGATCACCGTGCCGCAGGATCCGGCGACGCTGCGCCAGAACACCCGGATCTCCGCCGCGCAGCTGCTCGGCGCCGGTCTGGACCCGGAGCACTGCACCCTGTTCGTGCAGTCGCACGTGCCCGAGCACGCGCAGCTCGCCTGGGTGATGAACTGCCTCACCGGCTTCGGCGAGGCCTCCCGGATGACCCAGTTCAAGGACAAGTCCTCCCGGTACGGCGCCGACAGCACCACGGTCGGCCTGTTCACCTACCCGATCCTGCAGATCGCGGACATCCTGCTCTACCAGGCGGACGCCGTCCCGGTCGGCGAGGACCAGCGCCAGCACGTGGAGATCACCCGCGACCTCGCGGAGCGCTTCAACTCCCGCTACAGCCCGACCTTCACAGTCCCGAAGCCGTACATCCTCAAGGAGACGGCGAAGATCCAGGACCTCCAGGACCCGGCCGTCAAGATGAGCAAGTCCGCGTCCTCCGCCAAGGGCCTGGTCAGCCTGCTGGACGAGCCGAAGGCCAGCGCCAAGAAGTTCAGGAGCGCCGTCACCGACACCGGCACCGTCGTCAGCTACGACGAGCAGGAGAAGGCCGGCGTCTCCAACCTGCTGCGGATCCACTCGGCGCTCAGCGGGCAGTCGGTCGAGCAGCTGGTCGCGCACTTCGAGGGCAAGATGTACGGCGCCCTGAAGACCGAGCTGGCCGAGCTCTTCACCGAGTGGGTGCTGCCCTTCCAGGAGCGCACCAGGACCTTCCTGGACGACCCGGCCGAGCTGGACCGCGCCCTCGCGGTGGGTGCCGAGAAGGCCCGCGCGGTGGCGTCCGAGACGCTGGCCACGGTGTACGACCGGATCGGCTTCCTCCCGGCCTCCGCGCGGTGAATCCGCTGACGAGCCTGCCCGGTGGTCAGGAGCTCCCCGAGTTCCTGACCATCGGCGTGTCCGTCACTGTCCCGGATCCGCACGGCACGGCGATCCAGGACGCGCGGGCCGGGCACGGCGATCCGCTGGCCCGGTCGATACCCACGCACGTCACCCTGCTGCCGCCCACCGAGGTGCCGACCGAGGCGCTGCCGAAGATCGAGGAGCACCTGGCGGCAGTGGCCGCCGCGCACCGGCCGTTCCGGATGGTGCTGCGCGGCGGCGGCAGCTTCCGCCCGGTCTCCCCGGTGGTCTTCGTCCGGGTCGAGGAGGGCGAGCGGGAGTGCCGGCTGCTGGAGGCGGACGTCCGCTCCGGCCCGCTGGCCAGGGAGCTGGCCTTCCCGTACCACCCGCACGTGACGGTGGCGCACGGCCTCGAGGAGGACGTGCTCGACCGGGCCCAGGAGCAGGCCCGGTCCTTCCACGCGGCGTTCCCGGTCCCCGGGTTCAGCCTCTCCCGCTTCGACCTCGACGAGGTCTGGCGGCCCTGGCGGTCCTACGCCTTCTCCTGACCCCCGGGGCGTCCGCCGAGCTCCAGCATCCGGTCGACCACCCGGCGGGCCGCGGCGCCGTCGTCCAGCACGCAGTGGGTGTCCCGGAAGCGCCGGTAGCGCTCGGCGTACCCGGCCGGCAGCCCGCCACCGTCGTCCGCGAGTGCGCGCAGTGCCGTGACCAGGCCGGCCGAGTCGTCGAGCAGCGGTCCCGGGGCCTGGGCCTCGAAGTCGAAGGCGAAGCCGCGCAGGCCGTCCCGGTAGTGCGCCAGGT
>NZ_JZWY01000008.1:0-2752 GCF_000966955.1 Streptomyces sp. NRRL S-495 | reverse complement strand
AGTCGAAGGCGAAGCCGCGCAGGCCGTCCCGGTAGTGCGCCAGGTCGTAGGTGAAGAACAGCACCGGCCGGCCGGTGACCGCGAAGTCGAACAGGATCGACGAGTAGTCCGTCACCAGGACGTCGGCGATCAGCAGCAGTTCCTGGACGTCCGGGTAGTCGGCGCAGTCGATCGCGAAGCCGTCCCCGGTGCCGGTCAGCGGCTCGCGGACGTGCGCGTGCGGCCGCAGCAGCAGCACATGGTCCCCGCCGAGCGCCTGCCGGGCCCGGTCGAGGTCGAGCCGCAGGTCGAGCCGGAAGCCGTCGCCGTCCGGGCGCGGCCGGTCCTCCCGCCAGGTCGGCGCGTAGAGCACCACCCGCCGGCCCGCCGGGATCCCCAGCCGGCGCCGGACGGCGGCCGCCCGGCGCGGGTCGGGGCGGGCCAGCACGTCGTTGCGCGGGTAGCCGGACTCCAGGATCTCGCCCCGGTAGCGGAAGGCCCGGCGCAGGATCGGGGTGGCGAAGGGGCTGGGGGAGAGCAGCAGGCTCCAGTGCGGGGTCTCCCGGTCGAGGGCCGCGAGGTAGCCGTGGTCGGCGAGCCAGGGGTTCTCGACGTCGTGGGCGATCCGCTTGAGCAGGGCGCCGTGCCAGGTCTGCACGACGACCTGGCCGGGGCGCCGGCGCAGGAAGTCCGGGAAGTGGGTGTTGCCGACGAGGTAGCGGCTGGTGGCCAGGGCCCGGTACCACTCGGGGCTCCAGACCCGGACGGCGCGGACTCCGGGCGGCAGCTCGGCCTGGGCGTCGTCGACCACCCACAGGTGCTCCAGCGGCGTGCCCCGGCGGGCGAGTTCGGTGTGCACGGCACGCGGTGAGTCGGCGTAGCCGCGGCCGCCGAAGACGTCGTAGAGCACGGCCTCGCGCAGCGGTTCGCGGCAGGCGGCCGGGTAGCCGGCGGTGCGCTGGCGGGCCTGGGTCCAGGCGCTGCGCTCGGCGGCGGTGAGCACGGGGGTGGAGTCCAGCAGCAGGGTGTCGTGCCAGCGGCGCTCCAGCAGGATCCGTTTGCCGCCGGCCAGGGTGGCGGCGGGCAGCGCGGCCAGGACGGCGGGCGAGGCGGTCAGCGGGCGGGCCGGTCCCGGCCGGCCGACGGGCTCCAGGGTGGCTTCCCACAGGCCCTTGCGCAGGGGCAGCGCGGTGCCGTCGGAGCCGGTGCGGGTGGCGGGCAGCCGGATCGTGAACCGCCGGCCCGGGCCGGTCTCGACCGGGTGGCGGACCTCGCCGCCGGTGCCGTTGTGCCGCAGGACGAGCTCCAGCGGGCCGTCGGTGGTGCAGTGGCCGGTGAGTTCGAAGCCGCCGGCCCGGGTGGTGAGCCGCTCGACCCAGCCGGCGGCGGGCCGGACGCAGAGCTGGAGCCGGCCGTCGGCGAGGTGTTTGAGGTGCAGGGCCCGGTCCTCGGCCCCGGGCAGCGGGTGCTGGCCGGAGACCGGCCCGCCGCGCTCGTCCAGCACGAGCGGCTCGGCGGTGCCGTCGGGGTGGACCAACGCGGCGTCCCAGTGCTCCAGTTCGGCGGCGCCGCGCCCGTCGGCGGTGAACGGCGCGTACGGCAGCCGGACGCCGCGGGTCCGTCCGGTGCCGGTGGCGGGCCGGATCAGGACGGTGCCGCTCTCGCGGTGGCGCAGCCGGAACGCGGTCCGGTCCGGGAGCGGCTCGGCGGCGGTGAGGTGCAGGTCGATCCCGTCGGGGCCGGGGACGGCCCGGGTGAGGCGGACGGCGGGGCGTTCGAGCCGCACGGCGAGCCGGCCGTCGGCGAAGTACGGCTGGAGCCGCACGTCGTGGTCGACCCAGCGGGCGGGCGGGTACTCGCCGGAGCCGCACCAGTGCGGGGCGAGGCCGCCGTACTGGCGGCGCAGCCGGGTGGGGCGGGCGAGGGTGAACAGGGTGGCCTCGACGGTCCAGTCGCCGAGCAGCCAGCCGTCGGCGGTGCGCAGCCGGCGCGGCTCCACCAGGCCGGTGAAGCCGGCCCAGTCGTGGTTGTGCTCGGGCTGGGCGCTGTCGTCGGTGATCTCGGGGAGCCGGCGGGGCCTGGTGGGGAGGTGGAGGGGCGTGCCGAGGCCGTCGGGGCGCAGGGTCAGCCAGGTCCAGGCCGAGCCGGGGCGGGCGGTGGACCGGTCGTCGGGGCGGGCGAAGCCGGTGAGCTCCAGGCCGCGGGAGGACCAGCGGGCGCGCAGCAGTCCGAAGGCGGCGTGCTCCTGCTCGCCCGGCAGCGGGGTGCCGAAGCGCGGGTCGCCGAACCGGGGGGCGGCGTGCGGGAGGACGAACCGGGTGAGGACAGCCATTTCCACGGACCTTTCTCGGCGAGAATTTCCATCTCACCCGGAAAAGTATCCGAGGTCAATTTGAGAATTGACTGTGAATTAGCTGGCGAGTTCGTTCGGGAAACTCCAGTTCGAAATCCGGGAAATGCGAGGGCCGGGAATGCGAAAGGCGCCCGACGCGGAATGTGCGGCGGGCGCCCTCCACCGGGCGGGAATTCCCGGTCAGGCCTCGCGGCTCAGCATGGCGTCCACCGCCCGGGCGGCGGCGTGGCCGTCGTCCAGGTCGCAGTACTTGTCGCGGAACGCCGCGTACTTCCCGGCGTACTCGGCGGTGACCTCGTCCACCCGGCCGAGCGCGGCCACCAGCTCCTCGGACGTGGCCAGCAGCGGGCCGGGCGCGTCCGCCTCGAAGTCCAGCGAGAAACCGCGCAGGTTGTCGCGGTAGTGCGCCAGGTCGTAGGT
>NZ_JZWY01000007.1:0-39761 GCF_000966955.1 Streptomyces sp. NRRL S-495 | reverse complement strand
GGTTGTCGCGGTAGTGCGCCAGGTCGTAGGTGAAGAACAGGATCGGCTTGCCGGTCACGGCGAAGTCGAAGGTCGCCGCCGTGTAGTCGGTCACCAGCACGTCCGCGGCCAGCAGCAGTTCGCCCATGTCCGGGTAGCTGCTGACGTCCCAGACGTAGCCGTTGCCGGCGGCCGGGATCTGCTCGCGGACATTGGCGTGCCGGCGGACCAGCAGCACCTGGTCGTCGCCCAGCGCGGCCTGCGCCGCCTCCAGGTCCAGCTGGAGGTGCAGCTGGTAGCCGCCGTAGTGGCGGCGCCGGTCCTCGCGCCAGGTCGGCGCGTACAGCACGACCTTCTTGCCCTCGGGCAGGCCGAGCCGCTCGCGCACCCGCTCGGCGGTCTTCTCCTTGTCGGCGGCGAAGAACACGTCGTTGCGCGGCAGGCCGCTCTCCAGGATCTCGCCCTTGAAGTCGAAGGCGCGGCGCAGCACCGGGGCGGCCCAGGTGCTGCCGGCCAGCAGCAGGCTCCAGTTCGGGACCTCCTTGGCGAGGCCCTTCAGGTAGTGCGCGTCGGTGAACCAGACCTTCTCGAAGTCGTGGCCGATCTGCTTCAGCGGCGAGCCGTGCCAGGTCTGCAGCACGATCTGGCCGGGCCGGCGGACGAAGAAGTCCGGCAGGTGCGCGCTGGTGACGATGTACTTCGCGGTGGCCAGGGTCTCGAACCACTCCGGGCTCCAGAGCCGGACCGAGCCCGCCGACTGCGGCAGGTCCGCCTGCAGGTCGTCGGTGCCCCACAGGTGCTCCAGCGGCAGGTCGCGGCGCACCAGCTCCTCGTGGATCGCCCGCGGCGAGTCCGAGTAGAGGCCGCCGAGCGCCACGTTGTAGAGCACCGTGTCGCGCAGCGGCAGCCGGCGGGCGGCCGGGTAGTCGGCCGTCCGCAGCTTGCGCTGGCGCCAGCCGCTGCGCTCGTCCGGATGCAGTATGTTCTCGGACTCCAGCTGCAGGCCGTCGTGGTGGCGCCGCTCCAGCACGATCCGCTTGCCGCGGGCCTCCACCTCCAGCGGCAGCGCGTTCCAGCACTCGGGCGCGATCAGCGCGTACGAGGCCATGTCCGGGTGGAAGACGGCGCCGACCGGGCGGAACGAGACGTTCCAGCCGCCCTGGGCCAGCGGCACGTTGCCCGCGAAGGTCGCGGTCGGCACGGCCGGCAGCGCGGTCCGGAACCGGCCGTCCGCGATCTCCACCGGGTAGACGTGCTGCTCCTCGCCCCAGTGGTGGCGCACGACCAGCTCCCAGCGGTGGGTGCCGGGCAGCGGGAAGGTGCCGCTGAGCAGGAAGCCGTCCGCGCCGCGCGCGGTCACCTCGTGTACGACCGGCTGCAGCAGCTGGTCCAGGAACTGCAGGTAGCCGCCCGGGGAGGGCTTGGAGTAGAGGGCGCGCCGCTGCTCGGGCTCGGCGTCGGGGTTCAGCACCAGGTTGAGCTGCTCCGGCGCGTTCCGGTCGTCCCAGACGAGCGGGACGGTGGTGCCGTCGGCCAGCTCCAGGGTGGTGTCCCAGCGGTCGCGGGCGCGCTCCTCGGCGATCGGGTCCAGCTCGGCCCAGGACTCCCGGACCTCGGTCAGCTCGGCGATCGGCACGGCGGCGTGGAACTGCTGGAGGCTGCCGACCGAGGAGCCGGTGGCCACCGGGAAGGTCAGCTCGCGCTCGGACTCCACATGGGTCATCCGCAGCCGGGCCCCGGCCAGCCGGACGCCGGAGCGGGCGGCGCCGGACACCTCGACCGTGTCGCCGTTCGCGGCCAGCCCGGTCACCCGGACCTTGGCGTTCTCCACCCGCAGGTAGACGCTGCCGTCGCGGACGAACGGGACGATCCGCACGTCCGGCTCGACCCAGTGCGAGGGCTGGTAGAGCGCGGTGTCCGCCCAGCCGGCCCAGACCCGGCCCTTGTAGACGCCGCCCTTGCCCGCGCCGGCGACCAGGACGCGCCAGTTGCCGTCCTTCCACTGGCCGCGGTGCTTGAGCTTCTCCGGGTCGAGCGCGACGGTGAAGCCGGCCCAGTCGCAGTTGTAGAGGTCGTGGTGGTTGGTGGCGGTGGCCTCGGGGCTGTACTGGGTCTTCATCGGCACGGCGATGACCCGGCGGCCCTTGGCCTCGCGCAGCACCAGGGTGCGCACCATGTCGTGCTTGTTGGCCGCGCCCAGCTGCTCCGGGTACGCGTGCCCGGTCAGCCGCAGCCGGCCGGCCTCCCAGCGCGCGTCGTAGAGCCGGCTGCGGATGACGGTGGAGTTGCGCAGGCTGAGCAGGCCGGCCGGCACGCTCTTGCGACCGCCGCGCAGGAACGGGTAGTCGGCGTACGGGCGCAGCAGGCCCTTGGCGACGACACCGCCGTTGCTCTCGCCCTCGTACTTGATCTGCTCGACGAACTCGTCGATCCGGCCCTGCAGGGTCAGGTGGTACTTCAGCCGCAGCGGCGCGCGCAGCTTCTTGACCTGCTCGGGGCCGATCGCCCGCAGCAACCGGCTGACGCTGGTGATGTACGCGTCCCGGTACTCCTTGTCGCCGTCCACGACGGACCAGAAGAACATCGGGATCTCTTCGACGAGGGTGTTCTCGTCGTAGGTCTTCAGGTACTCGGCGAAACGCGGCTCGGTCTGCTTCCGCAGCCAGGCGCGGACCAGCTCGACCGAGGCGACCCGGTCGACCAGGCCCTTGGGGTTGGTGCGCATCTGGGTGATCGACATCTCGCCGACCTCGCGCTCGCGCCAGTGGTAGATCGGCTCGGAGAGCACGTCCACGCTCTTGGCGAGGTAGTGGTGCGGCACGCTGACCGGGGCGTCCTCGTACAGGATGCCCTCGGGGTAGATGATCCCGGCCGCGTCGAAGAAGGAGCGGCGGTACACCTTGTTCCACGCGGTGCGGTCGGTGACCAGCGAGGGGATCTCGGTGATGTGCGTCTTGAGCACGGTCTTGGCGAACGGGCGGCTGTGGCCGCCGGACTGGTAGTAGCCGATCGCGCGGAAGCGCAGCACGTTGCCGGTGGCGAAGTCCGAGCCGGTCTCGTCCAGCGTGTTGATCATCAGCTCGTACGCACTGGGCGGCATCGAGTCGTCGCTGTCGACGAAGCACAGGAACTCGGCGTCCGGGTCGATGTGCCGGATGCCGGTGTTGCGGGCCGCGCCGAGGCCCTTGTTGACCTGCCGGACCAGCCGGAACCGGGAGTCCTTGGCGGCGTACGCCTCGGCGAGGGCGGCGCTGTCGTCCTTCGAACCGTCGTCGACCATGACGCACTCGAAGTCCGTGAAGGTCTGGGCGGCGATCGAGTCGAGGCATTCCACGAGGTAGCGCTCGACGTTGTAGATCGGGACGACGATGGAGAGGCGGGGAGCCATCGGCTACGCAGGCCTTTCTCGGGAAGGAGCGTGGCAGCCCCCTCGGGGTCTGACCGCACTTTGATTCGGTGCGTACGTGCGCGTCGATCCTACCCCCGGCCCATGGCCCCGCCGGGGGCCGTCCGGGGGCCCCTGCGCAGGCCCACTACCCTGGGGCCATGCCCCGCTTCAGTGTGATCGTCCCGGTCTACCGGGTCGAGGAGTACCTCGCCGAGTGCCTCGCCTCGGTGCTCGGCCAGGACGGTCCGGAGATCGAGCTGATCGCGGTGGACGACCGCTCCCCGGACGGCTGCGGCGCGCTGCTCGACACGGCCGCCGCCGAGGACCCCCGGGTGCGGGTGCTGCACCTGCCGGAGAACGTCGGCCTCGGCCGGGCCCGCAACGCCGGCCTCGCCGTCGCCACCGGCGACTACGTGCTCTTCCTCGACAGCGACGACACCCTGACCCCCGGTCTGCTGACGGCCGTCGACGACCGGCTGCGGGCCGTCGGCGACCCGGACGTCCTGGTCTACGACTACGCCCGCACCTACGCGGACGGCCGGACCGTCCGGGCCGCCTCCGCCAAGGTCTTCGGCGCCCCCTCCCGGGAGGTCTTCGACCTCGCCGAGCGCCCCGAGCTGCTCGAACTGCTTCAGGTGGTGTGGAACAAGGCCTACCGCCGCGACTTCGTCACCGCCCAGGGCCTGACCTTCCCGGCCGGGTACTACGAGGACACCCCCTGGACGTACCCGGCGCTGCTCGCCGCCCGCGGCATCACCCTGCTCGACCGGGTCGGCGTCCACTACCGGCAGCGCCAGGAGGGCGGCAACATCCTGGCCACCGCCAGCCGCAAGCACTTCGACGTCTTCGGCCAGTACGACCTGGTCTTCGCGTTCCTCGACGACCGCCCCGAGCTCGACCGCTGGCGCCCGGTGGTCTACGGCCGGATGCTGCACCACCTCAACACCGTGGTCTCCCGGCCCGGCCGTGTCCCGCCCGGCGACCGCCGGGAGTTCTTCCGCCGGGCCGCCGAGCACTGCGCCCGGCTGCGCCCGGCCGGCTACCGGGCGTCCGGCGGGGTGTCCGCACTGCGCACCGAACTGCTCGGCCACGGCCGGTACACCGCCTACCAGGCGGTCCGCGCGCTGGCCCGGGCCCGCCGGATGGTCCGCCGCTGACGGCGGGCCTGACGGCCGGTCTGACGGTGGGCCTGGCCGCGGGTCTGACGGCGGGCCTGACGGCCGTTCGGGGGACGGGCCGGTATAACCGGACGGTGGACTTTCTGACCCGCCTCCCGGTGATCGGCCCGATCGTGACACGGGTGCTGCGCAGCCGCCCCTACCGCGCCTACGAGCACTTCACCGCGCTGCGCGGCAACCGCCTGGCCGGCGCGGTCACCTTCTTCGGCTTCCTCGCGCTCTTCCCACTGCTGACGGTCGCGCTGGCGATCGCCGTCGCGACCCTCAGCGACAGCCGGGTCGACGACATCCAGAAGCGGATCTCCGACCAGCTGCCGGGCATCTCCGACGCCCTCAACCTGCCCTCGCTGGTGGCCAACGCGGGGGCGGTCGGACTCGTCAGCGGCGTCCTGCTGGTGCTCTCCGGCCTCGGCTGGGTGGACACCATGCGGACCTCGATCCGCGACATCTGGCAGCTGCCCGACGAGGAGGGCAACCCGCTGCTGCGCAAGGGCTGGGACTTCCTGGTCCTCGGCGGCCTCGGCCTGGTCTCGCTGGTCTCGCTCGGCGCCTCGGCCGCCGGGACGACGCTGGCCGGCCGGATCGCCGACTGGATCGGCCTGGGCTCGGGCGGCTACCTGCTCACCGCGGCCGGGCTGCTGATCGCCGTCGGCTGCGACATGCTGCTCTTCGCCTACCTGCTGGCGCCGTTCCCGAGGATCGCGCACCAGCACCGGCGGGACGTCCTGCGGGCCGCGCTGATCGGCGCGGTCGGCTTCGAGCTGCTGAAGATCCTGCTGTCCTCGTACCTCGGCTCGGTCGCCGGGAAGAGCCTCTACGGCGCCTTCGGCGTGCCGGTGGCGCTGCTGCTGTGGATCAACTTCGTCTGCCGGCTGCTGATGTACTGCGTGGCCTGGACGGCGACCGCCGACCCGGCGGCGGCCCGGGAGCGGGCCCGCGAGCGCGCTGCCGCGCTGGTCGCGGCCGCGGACGAGGAGGAGGCGGCCGTCCCGAAGGAGGGGGCCGCCGTCCCGAAGGAGGCGGCCGAGGAGGAGGACCGGCCCCGGCCCCGGCGCTCCCAGGACGGGGAGGGCTGAGGCCGGACCGGGGCGCCCCGGCAGGCCGGGCTCAGCGGGCGGCCGCCCGCCGCCGGTTCAGCAGCAGTACGGCACCCGCGCCGCCCGCCGTCAGGACCACCCCGAGGACGACCCAGCCGACCGGCCCGAGGCCGTCCCCGGCGGAGTCCGCCGCCCGGGCGGCCGCCGGCGCGGGCCGGTCGGTGGCGGTCGGCGAGGGGTGCGGCGGCGGGGCGGGCACCCCGGCGGCACCGCCCGCCTGGCCGGTCGGCGTCGGCGCGGCGCTCTCGCCCTCCTCCACCAGCTTCCCGACCGGGGCCACCTTGCCGGCCGCGGCGAAGCCCCAGTCCAGCAGCGCGGCCGTCTCGTCGTACACCTTCTGATAGGTGCTCGGGTGCATCACCGTCACCAGCAGGGTGCGGCCGTCCCGTTCGGCGGCACCGACGAAGGTGGAGCCGGCATTGGTGGTGAAACCGTTCTTCACCCCGATCAGGCCCGGGTACTTGCCGAGCAGCCGGTCGGTGTTGGCGATCCCGAAGCTGCCGCGCTGCCCGGTGTTCCGGTCCACCGCGCCCGGGAACACCGCGTCGCGGGTCGCGCAGTAGCTCCGGAAGTCCGGGTTGCGCAGCCCCGCCCGGGCGAACAGCGTCAGGTCGTAGGCCGAGGACACCTGGCCGTCCGCGTCGTAACCGTCCGGCGAGACCACCCGGGTGTCCCGGGCCTGCAGCGCCTCCGCCCGCGCCTGCATCTCGGCCACGGTCTGCTGCACGCCGCCGTTCATGTGCGCGAGGACGTGCACCGCGTCGTTCCCCGAACTCAGGAACACCCCGCGCCAGAGGTCCTCGACCCGGTAGTCCAGGTTCTCCTTGATGCCGACCAGGCTGCTCCCCGCGCCGATCCCCTGGATCTCCTCGTCCGCGACCCGGTGCACGGCGTTGCGGTCGAACTTGGGCAGCACGGTGTCCGCGAAGAGGATCTTCAGCGTGGAGGCCGGGGCGAGCCGCAGATGCGGGTTGCTGGCCGCCAGCACCTCTCCCGACGCGGCGTCGGCGACTATCCAGGACTGCCCGGTGAGGTCCCCCGGCAGCGCCGGGGCGCCCGCCAGCGGATCCACCTGGACCCCCGGGAGCCCCATCCGGTCGCCCCCGACCGAGGCCGACGGCGGCGACCCGGGCGGGGCCGCGACGGCCACCGGGGCGGCGAACAGGAGCGGAAGGGCCGCGGCGGGCGCGGCGATCAGGCGTGCGAGCTTCGAGCTAGTGGGCACCAGGAGACGGTACCCACTCGGGACCCCCGCCGTCCGCCCCTGGGCCCCGGTCCGCCGCAGGAGGGGGCCGCCGTACGCCGAACGGACGCCCGCGCATACTGGGGAAGCACACCGCCTTCACCTCCCCGCCCCACCGAGGACCGCCCCATGAAGCTCAGCCGCCGCACCTCCTGGTTCCTGACCGCCTTCGGCGTCTGGTCCCTGGTCATCTGGACCACCTTCGTCAAGAACCTCTGGAAGGACTCCGGCGGCCAGGCCTTCACCGGCGGCGACCACTCCCAGCCCACCGCCTTCTTCTGGGTCCACCTCCTCCTCGCTCTCACCTCCCTCGCCCTCGGCCTCGCCATCGGCACCCTCGGCCTCCGCGGCCTCCGCGCCACCCGCCGCGCACCGGCCACCGACTGAGCGCGTTATCCCGTTGCCCGCCGGCGGACGCGCTGGCAGGATCCCATCGCTCGAACACGATCGATACTTCGTTCGTGCTTCCACGATGAGGGGTGGGGTACTCCATGAAGCCTGCGTACCGCCGACGACTCGGCGCCGCCGTCACCATCGCACTGACGGCGGGTCTGTTCGCCGCACCGGCCGCACCGGCCGCCGTGGCCGACACCGACGTGACCGCTCCCCAGGTCGCCGTCTCCTCGACCGACTTCCCGGCCGCGGGCTCCGGTTCCACCGCGGCCAAGTACGCGGGCGAGACCGGCAGCTTCCTGCTCACCGGCACCGACCCCGCCCCCACGGGCGGCACGCCCTCCGGTGTCACCTGCTTCCAGTACGCGCTGAACACCACCCTCGGGGTGTCCGGCGGCTGCGGCGACGGCGCGCTCGGGGCCGGCCCCGACGGCACCGCCACCCTCGCCCTGCGAGTCCTGCGGTGGGGCACCAACACGCTCACCGTCCGGGCTGTCGACAACGCGGGCAACACGAGCGGGCCGACGGTGTACACCTTCGACGCCCCCTGGGACCCGCGCCCCCGGCCGAGCACCCCGGGCGACGTGGACGGCGACGCCGTCCCGGACATCCTGCTCCCGGACGCCGCCGGCAACCTCCAGGTCATCAGTGGCCGGGCGAACGACACCACCCCGACGTCCGTGATCCCGGCCGGCCGGGCCCCGGGGACCGAGAACTGGAACAACTACCGGGTGCTGCACCGGGGCTGGACCATGGCCCCGGCCGACGACCTGATCGTCCGGGAGAACGGCACCGGCACCGTCTACAGCCTGCAGAACCAGTACGGCACCGGGGACTTCTCCGGCTCGGGCTCGACGATGGTCTACTGGCCGGACTGCGTCGACGTCTTCGACTGCCCGCCGGACTACGGCACCGACTGGCAGGACGCCCAGCAGCAGGTGCTGCTCGGCGCGGTTAACGGCGCCGACCAGGCCCGTCCGGCGATGCTCACGCTGCAGAACGGCGACCTCTGGGTCGCGGACGCCGGGGCGATCGCGCACTGGTTCGACGCCCGGCGGCTGACCTCCGGCGGCCTGTGGACCGGTTATGACCTGATCGCCCCCGGCCCCGACGCCGCCGGGAACCTCGCCCTGTGGGCGCGCGAGCGGGCCACCGGCGCGCTGCACGT
The DNA here is from genome assembly GCF_000966955.1 of Streptomyces sp. NRRL S-495. NCBI lineage: Bacteria > Bacillati > Actinomycetota > Actinomycetes > Kitasatosporales > Streptomycetaceae > Streptomyces > Streptomyces sp. NRRL S-495. Next base: position 31,315 of record NZ_JZWY01000007.1, on the reverse strand, counting down.
GTACGCGCTGCCCAAGCAGGCCGACGGCACCTTCGACTTCTCCGCCCTGGCCGACCCGACGGCGGGCGTGGCCGCCACCGGCTTCACCGTCGACGCCTACCCCACTCTCGACAGCCAGGGCGACCTCGACGGGGACGGCACCGCGGACCTGTGGGCCGTCACCGCCGACCGGCACCTGCTGACCTACCGCGGCCTCACCGACCCGAAGGACCTCGGTCTGCTGCGCTGAGCAACGCGAAGGCCCCCGTCCGGAATGGACGGGGGCCTTCGGCGTGGGGCTCGGGATCAGAAGCGGCGGGTGACCAGGGCGCGCTTCACTTCCTGGATCGCCTTGGTGACCTCGATGCCGCGGGGGCAGGCCTCGGAGCAGTTGAAGGTGGTCCGGCAGCGCCAGACGCCCTCACGGTCGTTGAGGATCTCCAGCCGCTGCTCCGCGCCCTCGTCGCGCGAGTCGAAGATGAAGCGGTGGGCGTTGACGATCGCGGCCGGGCCGAAGTACTGGCCGTCGTTCCAGAACACCGGGCAGGACGACGTGCACGCGGCGCACAGGATGCACTTGGTGGTGTCGTCGAAGCGCTCGCGGTCCTCGGCGGACTGCAGGCGCTCGCGGGTCGGCTCGTTCCCCTTGGTGATGAGGAACGGCATGACGTCCTTGTACGCCTGGAAGAACGGGTCCATGTCCACGATCAGGTCCTTGAGGACCGTCAGGCCCTTGATGGCCTCGATCGTGATCGGCTTCTCCGGGTTGACGTCCTTGATCAGGGTCTTGCACGCCAGCCGGTTGCGGCCGTTGATCCGCATGGCGTCGGAGCCGCAGATGCCGTGGGCACAGGAACGGCGGTAGGTGAGGGTGCCGTCCTGCTCCCACTTGACCTTGTTGAGCGCGTCCAGGACGCGCTCCTTCGGGTCCATCTCCAGCTGGTAGTCGACCCACACCGGGTCCGGGTGCTCCTCCGGGTTGAACCGGCGGATCCGGACGGTGACGGTGATCAGCTTGGTACCGCCGGCCTCGGCCGCGTCCAGAGCGGCCGAGTGCTTCTCCATGGTCGGAGTGCTCATCAGTACTTACGCTCCATCGGCTGGTAGCGGGTCGTGACGACCGGCTTGTAGTCGAGGCGGATGGAGGTGCTGCCGTCGGCGGCGACCTCCTGGTACGCCATGGTGTGCTGCATGAACTTCACGTCGTCACGGGTCGGGAAGTCCTCGCGGTAGTGACCGCCGCGCGACTCCTCGCGGGCGAGTGCCGAGACCGCCAGGACCTCGGCCAGGTCGAGCAGGTTGCCCAGCTCGATGGCCTCCAGCAGGTCCGTGTTGTAGCGGAAGCCCTTGTCCTGGATCGAGACGTTCTTGTAGCGCTCCTTCAGCGCGGCGATGTCCTCGACCGCCTGCTTCAGGGTGGCGCCGGTGCGGTACACCATCGCGTTGGCGTCCATGGACTCCTGCAGCTCCTTGCGGATCTGCGCCACGGACTCGGTGCCGGTGGACTCGCGGAGCGAGTCGACCAGGTCCTGGACCAGCTGCTCCGGGTTCTCCGGCAGCGGCACGAACTCGTTGGCGTCGGCGAAGCCCGCGGCGGCGAGGCCGGCGCGACGGCCGAAGACGTTGATGTCCAGCAGCGAGTTGGTGCCCAGACGGTTGGCGCCGTGCACGGACACGCAGGCGACCTCGCCGGCCGCGTACAGGCCCGGGACGACGTCGGTGTTGTTGCGCAGCACCTCACCCTCGACGTTGGTCGGGATGCCGCCCATCGCGTAGTGCGCGGTGGGCTGGATCGGGATCGGGTCCGTGTAGGGCTCGATGCCGAGGTAGGTGCGGGCGAACTCGGTGATGTCCGGGAGCTTGGCGTCCAGCTGCTCCGGCGGCAGGTGGGTCAGGTCCAGGTAGACGTGGTCGCCGTCCGGACCGCAGCCGCGGCCCTCGCGGATCTCGGTGTAGATCGCGCGGGAGCAGACGTCACGGGACGCGAGGTCCTTCATGACGGGGGCGTAGCGCTCCATGAAGCGCTCGCCGTCCTTGTTGCGGAGGATGCCGCCCTCGCCGCGGGCGCCCTCGGTGAGCAGGATGCCCATCCGCCAGATGCCCGTCGGGTGGAACTGGGGGAACTCCATGTCCTCCAGCGGCAGGCCGCGGCGGTAGGCCACCGCCTGGCCGTCACCGGTGAGGGTGTGGGCGTTCGAGGAGACCTTGAACATCTTGCCGGTGCCGCCGGAGGCGAACACGACGGCCTTGGCCTGGAAGACGTGGATCTCGCCGGTGGCCAGCTCGTAGGCGACGACGCCGGCCGTGCGGCCCTCGTTGATCAGCAGGTCCAGGACGTAGAACTCGTTGAAGAACTCGACGCCGTGCTTGACGCAGTTCTGGAACAGCGTCTGGAGGATCATGTGACCGGTGCGGTCGGCCGCGTAGCAGGAACGGCGGACCGGGGCCTCGCCGTGGTTGCGCGAGTGGCCGCCGAAGCGGCGCTGGTCGATCCGGCCCTGCTCGGTGCGGGAGAAGGGCAGACCCATCTTCTCCAGGTCGAGGACCGCGTCGATGGCCTCCTTGCACATGATCTCGGCGGCGTCCTGGTCGACCAGGTAGTCACCACCCTTGACCGTGTCGAAGGTGTGCCACTCCCAGTTGTCCTCCTCGACGTTGGCCAGGGCGGCGCACATGCCGCCCTGGGCCGCGCCGGTGTGGGACCGGGTCGGGTAGAGCTTGGTCAGGACCGCGGTGCGGCTGCGCTGCGTCGACTCGATGGCGGCGCGCATCCCGGCGCCGCCGGCGCCGACGATGACGGTGTCGTACTGGTGAATCTGCATGGGGGGTTAACTCGCCTCTGGCCTCTGCCGATGTCCGATGTGGATGCTGTCGGCTCAGATGTTGGGATCGAAGGTGAAGATCACCAGGGTGCCGAGCAGCACGGTGAAGACCGTGGCGGTACCCATGAGGCCCTTCAGCCAGAGCCGGGTGGAGTCCTTCTCGGCGTAGTCGTTGATGACCTGACGCATGCCGTTGGCGCCGTGCAGCATGGCGAGCCAGAGCATGGTGAGGTCCCAGACCTGCCAGAACGGCGAGGCCCAGCGGCCGGCCACGAAGGCGAAGCCGATCTTGGAGACGCCGCCGTCGAGCACCAGCATGATCAGCAGGTGGCCGAGGATCAGCACCACGAGGACGATGCCGGACAGGCGCATGAAGAGCCAGGCGAGCATCTCGAAGTTGGTACGGGTGCGGCGCGGGGTCTTCTTCGACCGCTGCCGGGCCGGTTCGATCACGAACGCGTCGGCCGGGTTGCCGGTGCCGAGACCCTTGCCGGTGTGCGCCTGGGCGGAGGGGACCACCACAGCGTCGGAGATTTCCGTGGACATGTCTCAGATCACTTCCCGAACCAGGAGGTCAGCGTGTGCTGCAGGATCGGGTAGAAGGCGCCGGCCATGAGGACGACCCAGACTCCGACCACGGTCCAGAGCATCTGCTTCTGGTACTTCGGGCCCTTGGACCAGAAGTCGACGGCGACGACGCGCAGTCCGTTCAGGGCGTGGAACAGGATGGCGGCCACCAGGCCGTACTCCATCAGGTTCACGAGCGGCGTCTTGTACGTCTGAATGACGGTGTCGTACGCCTCGGGAGACACCCGCACCAGTGCGGTGTCCAGGACATGGGCGAACAGGAAGAAGAAGATGAGGACGCCGGTGACTCGATGAGCCACCCAGCTCCACATGCCTTCCCGGCCGCGGTACAGCGTTCCAGCCGGCACGGAAAAACCCTCCGGAAGCGATTGGGGGCTCGGCCGGCTTCGGTGTCGGTCAGCCCGGCCGGGTACGGTCCACCGGCCGCGAGCATCCTATCGACGCGTCGTCGGGAACCGCCTCCGGGGGTCCGAGGTGTGATCAATCAGGCACGACTGGCCTAGTCGGACAGGAACCGGGGCGTGAATCGCGACGCAGGGTGACCGCGCGAATGCTCCGGGTCGCGCTACGGTGGCCCACCCGTTCGCCGCCGACACCCCGCCGAGGCCCCCGTGCCGCACCGCGTCCCGCGTCCGTCCCGCCGTTCCGCCCCACTGCCGGCCTCCCCACTGCTGGCCGCCCCGTTGCTGGCCGGGGCGCTGCTGCTCGCCGCCGGCTGCGCCGCCCCGGCGGGCGGCTCGGCCGACCGGGCCCGGGAGCTGTCCGCCGCCGAACTGCGCGCCGCCGCGGTCACCGATGCCGAGCTGGGGCCCGGCTTCACCGTCACCGTGATCGCCCCCGGCCACGGCGAGACCGGCCCGGACGGCGGCCGGGAGACCGCCGACAAGCCGGTCTGCCAGCCGTTGCTGGACGCGGTGGCGCCGGCGGCGGGCCCGGCGAAGGCCGCCCGGGCCTCCGCCTCCCCGGCGCCGGTGTCGGCGGTGCCGTACGCGGAGACCGATCTGGGCGTGGCCCTGGCCGCCGACCCCTCGGGGAGCCTGTACGGCGGGCTGCTCGGCTACCGGGGCGACCGGGCGGCCCGGCTGCAGGCGGAGCTGGAGGGACTGTTCGGTCCGTGTGCGGAGTTCGGCTCGACCGCGTCGCCGCCCCCGGCGGACCGGAGCCGGGGGGTGACCCGGACCGGGCACCGGCTGAGCCGGAACGACACGCCCACGCCCGAGGGAGCCGACGCGGCGACGGGTTTCACCCTCACGAATGAATCCGGAGCGGTGGTGCTCGCGCAGCGTGCCGTCCTGGCGCGGGTCGGACCGGCCCTGGTGGTGTTCAGCACGGTGGGCGTCGGCGCCGAGCCGGCCCCGGTGCCGGACGAGCGGGTCGTCCGGCACCAGGTGGCCAAGCTGCGCGCGGCCCAGAAGGCCCGGAAAAGCTGAAGGCCCCGGGCGCCGAGGGCGCCCGGGGCGGGGATCAGCGGGCCCCGGCCCCCGAATGGGTGGCGACCAGGTGCTCCAGTCGGGTGAGGGCGATCCGGCGCAGCTCGTCGGCGGCGACCAGGCGCTCCTCGTCGGGATCGTTGGCGAGGCGGGTGCGGATCGAGCTGAGTACGGCGTCGAGCATCTCCTCGGGGTCGATGCCCTCCAGGCAGACCACGAAGACATGGCCGAACCGTGCCTCGTAGGCGGCGTGGGCCGCCCGCAGCGCGGTGTGCGCCGCCTGGCTGCCGGGTGCGCGCATGCCGAGGAGCGGCTGCGGCATCCAGCTCTCGTCCGCCAGCGCCTCGGCCAGGTCGGCCGGACGCAGGTCGTACGAGGCCTCGCTGGCGGCGGCGCGCAGGGACTCTATGTCGGGGTAGGGCCGGTGGGCGGTGAGCCGGAGGGCCCACCGGTGACTGCCGCAGCAGGCGAGCAGGGCCTCCTCCGCGGCTCCGGCGTCGGCCTCGTTGAAACGGTGCAACCCGAGGAGGGTCGGTTCGTCCCGGGGGTCGAGTCTCGGTGACGGAATGTCGCTGGCCAGCGGGTCCTCCTCGTGAGGGCGGGAAGGGGCCGGTGAAGTGGCGGTGACGGCAGGTGAAGTATGAGGCTGCGGAACGGCGTCCAACGCCCGCCCGGCAGCGGCTCAACGGTAGTTGAGCCGTCATCAGTTGGGGAGGGCGCACGCGGATTTCATCCGAACGAGCTATCAAGTTGTGACGTTGACACCTTTGTGTCAGCGCCCTCCCCTTCTTCGTCTGCTACGACGCACCGCCTTCGGTGCCGCTTCCGCCGGCCCGGTGCCCGTCAGTCCGGTGCCCGCCGGCCCGGCGCCGGGTCAGAGCTCGCGGTGGACCTTGTGGTTGGCGGCCTGGGCGCGGGGGCGGACCACCAGCAGGTCGATGTTGACGTGCGGGGGCCGGGTGACGGCCCAGGCCACGGTGTCGGCGATGTCCTCGGAGTCGAGCGGCTCGGCGACGCCGGCGTACACGGCGGCGGCCTTCTCCTCGTCGCCGCGGAAGCGGGTCACCGCGAAGCCCTCGGACTTCACCATGCCCGGGGCGATCTCGATCACCCGGATCGGCTCCCCGCACAGCTCCAGCCGGAGCGTCGCGGCGATGGTGTGCGCGGCGTGCTTGGCCGCGACGTAGCCGCCGCCGCCCTCGTACGCGGCGAGCGCGGCGGTGGACGACATCACCAGGACCGTGCCGTCGCCGCTCGCCCGCAGGGCCGGCAGCAGCGCCTGGGTCATGTGCAGCACGCCGAGCACGTTGACCTGGTACATGGCGAGCCAGTCGGCCGGGTCGCCGTGCTCCACGGTCTCCGCGCCGATCGCGCCGCCGGCGTTGTTCACCAGGACGTCCACCCGGCCGAGCCCGGCCGCGAAGGCGTCCACGGCGGCCCGGTCGGTGACGTCCAGGGTGTGGGCGCGGCCCCCGATCTCCTTGGCCAGCGCCTCGATCCGGTCGGTCCGGCGGGCGGTCAGCACCACCTCGAAGCCCTCGGCGGCGAGCCGGCGGGCGGTCGCCGCGCCGATCCCACTGCTCGCACCGGTGACGACGGCCACCTTCTGCTCGGTCATTGCCACTCCTGGGATAGCCCGGTCGGTTCGGCCGATCATCTCAAGACCGCGGACGAGGGGCGCAGGCGCGGGGCCGCGGGGCCAGGGTCGAACACTTTGAGCCAGGATTCGAACTGCCGGGAGCCGGGCGCCGCCGCCCGGAGCGTTCGCGAACCGCCCCGGCCGGGAGCGTCGTTACCGCGGTCGCCGATGGTCGTTGCACTGGGCAGGCACCATGGGGAAGGCGGCTGAAACAAGATGTCATACCCACCGGCGCGGCCGGTATGCGCCCATCCGGGCAGTGATTCTCGGGAAGTCAGGCCAAATCCCCCCAACGGGCCTACCCTTGTTGAGATGAACCGTCGTGAGTCCGCCCAGTCGGCCGTCACCCTCACTGCTGCACGCCCCGCCGCCGGTCTCCGTGACCGGGTACGCGAGCTGGAGCCCGAGCTGATCGCCTTCCGGCGGGACCTGCACCGGCACCCGGAGCTGGGCCGCCAGGAGTTCCGTACCACCGGCCGACTGCGCGACCGTCTGGTCGCGGCCGGCCTCGCCCCTCGGATCCTCCCGGGCGGCACCGGAATGCTCGTCGACATCGTTCCCGAGTCCGCCCCGCGCGGGGCGGAGTTCCTCGCCTTCCGCGCCGACATCGACGCCCTGCCGATCGACGACGCCAAGACCGAGGTGCCCTACCGGTCGAGCGTCCCCGGCCGGGCCCACGCCTGCGGCCACGACGTGCACACCTCGGTGCTGCTCGGCACCGCGCTGGTGCTCGCGGAGGCGGCCCGGACCGGGGAACTCCGCCGCCCGGTCCGACTGGTGTTCCAGCCCGCCGAGGAGGTCATGCCCGGCGGCGCCCTGGACGTGGGCGGCGCCCTGGACGTGATCGCGGCCGGCGGCATGGAGGGCGTCGGCCGGATCTTCGCCGTGCACTGCGACCCCAAGGTGGAGGTGGGCCGGATCGGCCTGCGGGTCGGGGCGATCACCTCGGCCTGCGACCGCCTGGTCCTGCACCTGGACGGCCCCGGCGGCCACACCGCCCGGCCGCACCTGACCACCGATCTGGTCACCGCGGTCGCCAGGACCGCCGCCGAGCTGCCGGCCGCGCTGGCCCGCCGGATGGACCCGCGCTGGGGCGTCTCGCTGGTCTGGGGCCGGATCGCCGCCGGTTCCGCGCCCAATGTCATCCCGCAGCACGCCGAACTCGAGGGCACCGTCCGCTGCCTGGAGCTGGACGGCTGGCGGGAGGCGCCGGACCTGCTGCACGAGCTGATCGCCCGGCTCGCCGAGACCCACCGCGCCAAGTGGACGCTGGACTACCACCGGGGCGTGCCGCCGGTGGTCAACGAGGCGGGCTCGGTGGGCCTGCTGGACGCCGCGATGACCGCGCGCTTCGGCGGGCCCGGGGCGACCGCGGTGGAGGACACCGAGCAGTCGCTCGGCGGGGAGGACTTCTCCTGGTACCTGGAGCACGCCCCCGGCGCGCTGGCCCGGCTGGGCGTGCGCACCCCCGGCGACAGCGCCGTCCGGGACCTGCACCAGGGCCGCTTCGATGTGGACGAGCGGGCGATCGCGGTCGGCGTGGAGCTGTTCGCCGCGCTGGCGCTGGAGCCCGGGACGCCCTGAGCGCACCGGATTCCGGGGCGCCCTGACACACTCCCTCGTACCGACCTGAACCGGACACCCACACAGGGTGTCCGGTTTGTCGCAATACTCCCTTTATTTCGGGTTACGTACACTGGGTTGGGCCAGTTCCAATCACCCTCAGTGAAGGGGAAAGGGGTGTCGGGTGGACCGTGAGACCACGGTTTGATAACAACCCGAATGCTCCGGCGGCCCGTAACCCAACCGTGTTCTACGCGCGTTACGGTGGCGTCCGACCACGCTAAACGGGTGCGTGTGAGAAGGAGATATTCCCTTGCGCCGTTCTACTAAGCTCGCTGCGGTTGTGCTCTCGGGTTCCCTGGGCATCGCCTCGCTCGCCGCTTGCGGCGCAAAGAGCAATGACACTTCCGCCTCCTCCGGCGCCTCCGACGGTGCGCTGAAGGTCGGTATGGCCTACGACATCGGCGGCCGTGGCGACCAGTCCTTCAACGACTCCGCCGCCCGCGGTCTCGACCAGGCCAAGTCCCAGCTCGGTGTCGCCGTCACCGAGGCCGACGCCAAGACCGGCGAGGCCGAGGCCGACAAGGAGACCCGTCTCAAGAACCTGGTGACCGCCGGTTACAACCCGGTCATCGCGGTCGGCTTCGTCTACCAGGCGGCCGTCGAGAAGGTCGCCAAGGAGAACCCGAACACCAAGTTCGCGATCATCGACTCGGCGTCCGACACCCAGCCGAGCAACGTCACCTCGCTGACGTTCTCCGAGCAGGAGGGCTCCTACCTGGCCGGTGTCGCCGCCGCCCTCAAGACGAAGACCAAGCACGTGGGCTTCATCGGCGGTGTGCAGACCGAGCTGATCAAGAAGTTCGAGGCCGGTTACCGCGCGGGCGTCAAGTCCGTCGACCCGAACATCCCGGTCGAGGTCACCTACCTGACCACCCCGCCGGACTTCTCCGGCTTCGCCGCCCCCGACAAGGGCAAGGAAGCCGCGCAGGGCCAGCTCGACAAGAAGGCCGACGTCATCTACACCGCCGCCGGCTCCTCCGGCAACGGTGCCATCGAGGCCGCCGCCGGTGCCAACGCCCTGGCCATCGGTGTCGACTCCGACCAGGCCGCGCAGCCCGCCCTGGCGAAGTACAAGAACAGCATCATGACCTCGATGGTCAAGAACGTCGACAAGGCCGTTTTCGCCTACATCGAGTCCGCCAAGAAGGGCCAGGTCTTCACCGGTGTGAAGAACTTCGACCTCAAGGTCGACGGTGTCTCGCTCGCCACCACCGGCGGCAAGATCGACGACATCAAGGCCAAGCTCGACGAGGCCGCCACCGGCATCAAGAACGGCGCCATCACCGTCCCGACCGACCCGTCCAAGCTGTAAGGCCCACGGTTCGACCGGACGTCGCTGCCGCTGCCGCCTGCCCGGCAGCGCGATGATGGACGCAACATCAGGGAGGGGCCCGGAAGGGTGCGCTCAGTGCGTACCCCCGGGCCCCGTCCCGTCCCCCCAGCCTTTTCGCTTTTGGCCCTCCAGCGCAACGACGCGCCTCCAGACCACCAGGAGATCGCCATCACCGCATCCGACCCCGCCCCGACCACGGGCGGTAACCCCAGCGCGGGGACGGCGACACCGGCCGTCGAACTGCGCGGCATCACCAAGCGCTTCCCCGGCGTCGTGGCCAACCACGACATCAACCTCACCGTCCGCACCGGCACCGTGCACGCCCTCATGGGCGAGAACGGCGCCGGCAAGTCGACGCTGATGAAGATCCTCTACGGCATGCAGAAGCCGGACGAGGGCACCATCGCGATCAACGGCGAGCAGTGCGAGTTCAACACCCCCGGCGAGGCCATCGCGCGCGGCATCGGCATGGTGCACCAGCACTTCATGCTCGCCGACAACCTCACCGTGTGGGAGAACGTCGTCCTCGGCGGCGAGCACCTGTACGGCATCGGCGGCAAGGCCAAGGCGAAGATCAAGGAGATCTCCGACCAGTACGGCCTGGGCGTGCGCCCGGACGCCCTGGTCGAGGACCTCGGCGTGGCCGACCGCCAGCGGGTCGAGATCCTCAAGGTGCTCTACCGCGGCGCCAAGATCCTGATCCTCGACGAGCCCACCGCCGTGCTCGTCCCGCAGGAGGTCGACGCCCTGTTCGACAACCTGCGGGAGCTGAAGTCCGAGGGCGTCACCGTCATCTTCATCTCGCACAAGCTGCACGAGGTGCTCTCGGTGGCCGACGCGATCAGCGTCATCCGCCGCGGCACCACCGTCGGCGACGCGGACCCGAAGAGCGTCACCGCCCGCCAGCTCGCCGAGCTGATGGTCGGCGCCGAGCTGCCCTCCCCGGAGAGCCGCGAGTCCACCGTCACCACCGACGAGATGCTGCGCGTCGAGGGCCTGCGGATCGCCAAGACCGACGCCGAGGGCATCGAGCGCGTCGTCCTGGACGACATCTCGCTGCGCATCCACAAGGGCGAGATCCTCGGCATCGCCGGGGTCGAGGGCAACGGCCAGGCCGAACTGGTCGAGGCCGTCATGGGGATGCTGCCGCTGGACGGCGGCACCGTCACCCTGGACGGCAAGGACCTCTCCGGCACCCTCACCCGGGCCCGCCGCGAGGCCGGCATCGGCTACATCCCCGAGGACCGCCACCGGCACGGCCTGCTGCTGGAGGCCCCGCTCTGGGAGAACCGGATCCTCGGCCATGTCACCGAGCGGCCCAACTCCAAGGGCGTGCTGCTCGACCCGGCCGGCGCCCGCAAGGACACCCAGCGGATCGTCGAGGAGTACGACGTCCGCACCCCCGGCATCGAGGTCACCGCGGCCTCCCTCTCCGGCGGCAACCAGCAGAAGCTGATCATCGGCCGCGAGATGAGCCACCAGCCCAAGCTGCTCATCGCCGCCCACCCCACCCGCGGTGTGGACGTCGGCGCCCAGGCGCAGATCTGGGAGCACATCCGGGTCGCCCAGCGGGCCGGCCTCGCCGTGCTGCTGATCTCGGCCGACCTGGACGAGCTGATCGGCCTCTCCGACACCATCCGGGTGATCTACCGCGGTCGGCTGGTCGCCGACGCCGACCCGGCCACCGTGACCGCCGAGGACCTCGGCACCGCGATGACCGGTGCCGCCCAGGGCCACATCGAGTCCGAGCCGGAAGCGGTCGCCGAGGCGCACACCCTGGCGGCCGAGGGCACCGAGGCGCAGTCCGCGGCCCCCACCGACACCGCCCCCACCGACACCGCCGACGACCAGCAGGCGGGGGAGTAGCCACATGACCAGTCCCAACCCCGCCGCCAAGCCCGCGCGGGCGAAGCGGTTCGACGGCGAGAAGATCGTCCTCGCCCTCGCAGCACCGGTGCTCGCCGTGCTGCTGTCCGTCGTGATCTGTTCCGTCCTCCTGGCGACCTCGGGCAAGAACCCGTTCGACGCCTGGAACGTGATGATCACGTACGCGACCAAGTCGGACGGCCAGGTGGCCATCCTCAACCGGTCCACCACGTACTACCTGGCCGCCGCGGCCGCCGCCTTCGGCTTCCGGATGAACCTCTTCAACATCGGTGTCGAGGGCCAGTACAAGGTCGCCGCGCTGTTCGCGGCCTTCGTCGGCAGCAAGCTCGACCTGCCGTCGTTCATCCAGATCCCGCTGCTGCTGATCACCGCCATGCTGGTCGGCGGTCTGTACGCGAGCATCGCCGGTCTGCTGAAGGTCTTCCGCGGCGTCAGCGAGGTCATCTCGACCATCATGCTGAACGCCATCGCGGTCGCCATCGTCGGCCTGCTGCTCGTTCCGGGCATCTTCGCGCCGGACAAGAAGGGCACCGGCAACGCGATCCAGACCGCCCCGGTCTCGGAGTCCAGCCACTTCTTCGCGATCAACACCGACGGCGGCCCGCTCTACGGCTTCCTCTTCATCGCGATCCTGGTCGGCGTCGCCTTCCAGTTCACCCTGACCCGCACCCGCTTCGGTTTCGACCTGCGCGCCACCGGCCGCTCGGAGACCGCGGCCACCGCGTCCGGTGTGAACGTCAAGCGCATGATCGTCATCTCGATGGTGGTCTCCGGCGCGCTGGCCGGTCTGATCGGCCTGCCCGAGCTGCTGCAGAACTCGTACAACTTCGGCCAGAGCTTCCAGGGCGGCCTCGGCTTCCTGGGCATCTCGGTCGCCCTGCTCGGCCGCAACAGCCCGATCGGCATGGCCTTCGCGGCGGTGCTGTTCGCCTTCCTCGACGCGACCGGCGCCCAGCTGCCGCTCCAGGGCGGCTTCCCGTTCGAGATCGTCCCGGTCATGCAGGGCACCATCGTCATCTGTGTCGTCGTCGCCTACGAGCTGGTGCGGCGCTACGGCCTCAAGCGCCAGCAGCAGAAGGTCGGCGCGGAGCTCGCCGCCCAGGCCGCCGCGGCCGCCGAGAAGAAGGAGGTGTCCGCATGAGCACGGCCACCGCAGCCCGCGCCAAGGCGCCGGGTGCTCCCGCCAAGAAGCGCAAGATGTCCTGGCCGGTGGTGCTGCTGCTGATCGCGGGCGCCCTGGTCCTCTTCTCGGTCGTCGGCGTCATCACCGGCAACCACTCGCTGACCTCCTCCGGTCAGGTCACCGCCGCGCTCAGCGCCGCCGTGCCGATCGGCATGGCCGGTCTGGGCGGTCTCTGGTCCGAGCGGGCCGGCGTGGTCAACATCGGCCTCGAAGGCATGATGGTCGCCGGCACCTTCTGCGGCGCCTGGGGCGGCTACCTGGTCAGCCCGTGGTTCGGCCTGGTGGCCGGCATGCTCGGCGGTGCGCTGGGCGGTCTGCTGCACGCCGTCATCACGGTGACCTTCGGCGTCGACCACATCGTCTCCGGTGTCGGCGTCAACCTGCTGATCCCCGGCATCTGCGCCTACGTCAACCGGATCTACTACAAGGACTACATCTCCGCCGGCGCCGGCGCGAACCAGTCCCCGCCGGCCGATCCGCTGCCGTACATCACCATCCCCGGCCTCTCCTCGGGGCTGAAGGACATCGAGGCGCACCACTGGTTCGTGGTCTCGGACGTCGCCGGTGTGCTCGGCGGTCTGGTCACCAACATCTCGGTGGTCGTGCTGCTGGCCGGCGCGCTGATCGTGGCGAGCTACTTCGCCCTCTGGCGCACCGTGTTCGGCCTGCGGCTGCGCTCCTGCGGCGAGAACCCGACCGCGGCCGAGTCGCTGGGCGTCAACGTCTACAAGTACAAGTACCTCGCGGTCATCATGTCCGGCGCCTTCGCGGGCCTCGCCGGCGCGTACCTCTCGCTGGTCGCGGCGCACTTCTACAAGGACGGCCAGACCAACGGCCGGGGCTTCATCGGCCTCGCGGCGATGATCTTCGGCAACTGGATGCCGGGCGGCCTCGCCATGGGCGCCGGCCTGTTCGGCTTCACCGACAGCCTCCAGCTGCGCGACCCCGAGTCGGTGCACGCGCTGATCCTGGTGGTCGCCATCGCGATGGCGCTGCTGGCGGCCTGGCACCTGTACCGCCGCAAGTACACCGCGGCCCTGATCTCGCTGGTGGTCTCCGGCGGCCTGTTCGCCTGGTACTTCACCACCGACGAGGTGCAGCGTCCGCTGATCGTCGCCACGCCGTACGTGATCACCCTGGTGGTGCTCGCGCTGGCCTCGCAGCGGCTGCGTCCGCCGAAGGCCGACGGTCAGATCTACCGCAAGGGCCAGGGCAAGTGACGCCCGCGGCCGGGGCGGCCGGGACGGTCGACTGGGACGCGCTGCGGGCGGCGGCGCGCGAGGCGATGAGCCACGCGTACGCGCCGTACAGCAAGTTCCCGGTCGGCGCCGCCGCCCTGGTGGACGACGGCCGGACGGTCACCGGCTGCAATGTGGAGAACGCCTCGTACGGCCTGGCGCTGTGCGCCGAGTGCGGCCTGGTCTCCATGCTGCACGCGACCGGCGGCGGCCGGCTGACCGCGTTCACCTGTGTGGACGGGGCGGGCGAGCTGCTGATGCCGTGCGGCCGCTGCCGCCAGCTGCTGTACGAGCACGGCGGTCCGGACCTGCTGGTCGAGCTGCCCTCCGGGGTGCTGCCGATGAGTGAGGTCCTGCCCGACGCGTTCGGGCCGGAGCGCCTGTAGGCGCGGCTCTGGCACTGCCGATTGTTACGCGCGTAGAGTGTCGCGAGTGGGGCCCTTCGGGGCCGACTCGCGGCACTCTTCGCCTTTTCCACCTCGCATGTTGAACCTCTCTTGGAGCAATGGAGCATCCATGGACGCCATCTCCGTCATCAGGACCAAGCGCGACCGCGGAGAGCTGAGCGATGCTCAGATCGACTGGGTCATCGACGCCTACACCCGCGGGGAGGTCGCCGACGAGCAGATGTCCGCCCTGGCCATGGCCATCCTGCTGAACGGCATGAACCCGGGCGAGATCAGCCGCTGGACGGACGCGATGATCCGCTCCGGCGTCCGGATGGACTTCTCCTCGCTGGCGCAGCCCACCAGTGACAAGCACTCCACCGGCGGCGTCGGCGACAAGATCACCCTGCCGCTCGCCCCGCTGGTCGCCGCCTGCGGCGCCGCGGTCCCGCAGCTGTCCGGCCGCGGCCTCGGCCACACCGGCGGCACCCTCGACAAGCTGGAGTCCATCCCCGGCTGGCGCGCCCTGCTCTCCAACGAGGAGATGCTCCAGGTGCTGCGGGACGCCGGCGCGGTCATCTGCGCGGCCGGCGACGGCCTCGCCCCGGCGGACAAGAAGCTGTACGCCCTGCGCGACGTCACCGGCACCGTCGAGGCGATCCCGCTGATCGCCTCCTCGATCATGTCCAAGAAGATCGCCGAGGGCACCGGCGCGCTCGTCCTGGACGTCAAGGTCGGCTCCGGCGCGTTCATGAAGAACCTCGACGACGCCCGCGAGCTGGCCCGCACCATGGTCGGCCTCGGCACCACCGCCGGCGTCAACACGGTGGCGCTGCTCACCGACATGTCCACCCCGCTCGGCCTCACCGCGGGCAACGCGCTGGAGGTCCGCGAGTCGGTCGAGGTGCTGGCCGGCGGCGGCCCCGCCGACGTCGTCGAGCTGACCCTGGCGCTGGCCCGCGAGATGCTCGCCGCCGCGGGCGTGCACGGCAAGGACCCGGCCGACGCGCTGCGGGACGGCTCCGCGATGGACCACTGGCGCCGCATGATCGCCGCCCAGGGCGGCGACGTGGACGCCCCGCTGCCGGTCGCCCGCGAGCAGCACGTCATCCCGGCCCCGGCCTCCGGCGTGCTCACCACCCTGGACGCCTACGCCGTGGGCGTCAGCGCCTGGCGCCTCGGCGCCGGCCGCGCCCGCAAGGAGGACCCGGTGCAGGCCGGCGCCGGCGTCGAGATGCACGCCAAGCCGGGCGACACCGTGGTGGCCGGCCAGCCGCTGCTGACCCTGCACACCGACACCCCGGAGCGCTTCGAGTACGCGATCGAGGCCCTGACCGGCGGCATCGAGGTCTCCCCGGCCGGCACCGCGTTCACCCCGAACCCGATCGTGCTGGACCGCATCGCCTGACGACCGCTCCCGCGCACGTACGCCGCTCAGGCGTACGTGCGCAGGACGCCGGTGTCGAGCGTCCACGGGCCCACGGTGATCGTGTCCCCGAAGGCGAACTCCTTGCGCGAGGTGTAGCCGGGCTCGTCGTGGACGATGCCGGTGCCCTTGCGGGGATCGACCAGCAGGTAGAGCGGGATGCCCATGGCCGCGTAGTCGCGGACCTTGTTGTGGTAGTCGTTCTCCGGATTGGACTTGGAGACGACCTCCACGACGAGCAGGACCTCGTGGGGCAGGAGCGCGGGCAGCTCATCGTCGAGAGTCACGAGAGGGAACACCATCAGGTCCGGATTCCGCAGTTTGCCCATACCTGCGTCCTCCAGATCCGCGCCTCCGTGGGCGATGTAGCCGGGATGCGTTTGCGGAAGCTGGGCGTTCAGCTGCTGGGCGATACGGATGACGGCAAGCTCGTGGCGCTTTACCGGGGACATCATCATGACGATCTCGCCGTCGGCGATCTCGATCTTTCCTATCCCTGGCACCTGCGGAAGCTGATCGGCGATCTCGCGCAACCGGGCGTACACAGCAGGATCGATGCTCATGTTCCGGAGTGTATCGACGGGGGCGGACTGGCG
The DNA here is from genome assembly GCF_000966955.1 of Streptomyces sp. NRRL S-495. Taxonomy (NCBI): domain Bacteria; kingdom Bacillati; phylum Actinomycetota; class Actinomycetes; order Kitasatosporales; family Streptomycetaceae; genus Streptomyces; species Streptomyces sp. NRRL S-495. The sequence goes on along the minus strand of NZ_JZWY01000007.1, from coordinate 15,182 downwards.
AGCCGCTCAGCCGGCGGCGGTGAGGGCGATCTTGAGGAACTCCTCGGGGGCCTCGCGGACGAGGTCGTGGCCGACCGGGAGTTCGAGCACCGTCCACGACGGGTCCTCGCGCAGCCGGGCGACGGTGTCGAGGAACGGGCTCTCCTCGAAGCCCGTGGCGTGGATGTAGCTGCGGTCGGCGACGGCGTCGAGGGCGCCGGTGAGGGTGACCGACTGGAGCAGCGTGGCCAGCGGGTGGACGGTGGCGCGCGGGTCGAGCGCGGGGTTGCGGCCGACCGTGGTGAAGCCGTCGGCGGCCGCACCGGCCAGGTAGCGCTGCTTCCACACGTCGGTGACGATCCCGTACGCCGACTCGCCGTCGCGCGGGACGAACGAGTCCGCGTACAGCAGCTTCCCGATCCGCTCCGGCACCCGGTCGGCCACGCCGGAGGCGACCATCCCGCCGTAGCTGTGCGCGACCAGCACGACGTCCGTGAGGCGCTCGGCCTCCAGGACGGACACCACGTCCTGGATGTGGGTGTCCAGGTTGACCGTGCCGTCGTTCAGGTGGCCGCGCTCGGCCACCCCGGTCAGCGTCAGCGGGTGCACCTCGTGCCCGGCGGCGCGCAGCCCGTCGGTGAGCGGCTGGTACCACCAGCCGCCGTGCAGCATGCCGGGGATGAGAACGAAGGTGGCCATCGCGCGTTCCTCTGGTCGTTCCGGTGGGACGCGAGGAACGCTACGGCGGATACCTGACAGCGAGTGTCAGGTATCCGCCGGAGACAGTTCAGCGGGCCGCGCGGCGACAAAGACCGGGAATGTCACGGACGGCCGAAGATGTCGTGGGGGACTCATGCGTCGGCACGGCGCTTGATCTCCCTCAAGTCCAGTCCCGCTTCGTCGGCAAGGGACTGCAGAAACGCCTCACTGTCGTGGAACACCTCGCCCTGTTCGCCCTCCGCGAGGGCCTCGTCGACCTCGTTCTCCTTTGCCTGCCAGGCCGGAGTCCAGAACCAGGCCTGGTCGTCCGGGACGACGGAGGCCGGGGTCGGAGTGATGCGGTCATCCTCCGCCGCGACCACCAGCTGGTCACCCTCCTGGAGGTCCAGCTGCTCTCTTGTCTCCTGGGGGATGGTGATCACGGCCTTCTTCCGCACGGGCGTGGACACCAGGTGGGGGCGACGGCGGCGCTTCGGATCTGCCATGCGGAAAATCTACTGGGCAGAAAGTCTGCCTCGCGGACCTCCTGTGCGCGCGGCGGCGTGGGCCCGGTGGGTGGCGTAGAGGGTGACGCCCGCGGCCAGGGCCATGGCGGTCAGGCCGATGGTGGCGGCGCCGGGCCAGCCGGTGGCGTGGTAGGCGTCGGCGCCGATCGTGCCGCCGAGGCTGTTGCCCAGGTAGTAGGCGATCAGGTAGAGCGCGGAGGCCTGCGCGCGCCCCTCGGTCGCGGTGCGGCCGACCGCCGAGGACGCGGTGGCGTGGCCGGCGAAGAAGCCGGCGGTGATCAGGACCAGGCCGAGCAGCGCGAAGGTCAGCGAGTCGGCGAGGGAGAGCAGCAGCCCGAGGGTGGTGGTGCCGATCGCGACGTAGAGCGCGCCGCGGCGGCCGAGCCGGCCGGCCAGGCGTCCCGCCGCGGCCGAGGTGGCGGTGCCGACCAGGTAGACCACGAAGATCGAGGCGGCGACGGACTCCGGCAGGTGGAAGGGTGCGGCGATCAGCCGGTAGCCGATGGTGTTGTAGACGGCGCCGAAGACGGCCATGAACAGCAGCCCCAGCGTGTACAGCCGCAGCAGCAGCGGGTTGCGCAGGTGGCGGCCGACGGTGCGGGCGAGGGCGCGGGCGTCCACCGGGGCCGGGGTGAAGTGCCGGGCGGCGGGGATCAGCAGCCGGAACGCCAGCACGGCCAGCAGGGCGAGGGCGGCGGAGGCGGCGAGCCCCCAGCGCCAGCCGAGGCCGGCCGCGACCCAGCCGGAGAGCAGCCGGCCGCCCATGCCGCCGATGCTGTTGCCCGCCACGTACAGCCCCATCGCCGAGGCCAGCGCGGAGGGGTGGACCTCCTCGGCGAGGTAGGCCATCGCGGTGGCCGGCAGTCCGGCGAGCGCGACGCCCTGGAGGGCGCGCAGCACGACCAGGGTGGTGAGGTCCGGCGCGAACGGCAGGGCGAGGGCGAGGGCGGCGGCGGTCAGGGTGGAGGCCGTCATCACGGCGGTGCGGCCGTAGCGGTCGGAGAGCGCGCTCGCGGGGAGCAGGCCGAGGGCGAGGCCGAGGGTGGCGGCGGAGGCCGTCCAGCTGGCCCGGCCGGGGGTGAGGCCGAGGTCGTCGGAGAGGACCGGCAGCAGGCCCTGGGTGGAGTAGAGGAGGACGAAGGTCGCGACGCCGGCCGCGAACAGGGCGAGGTTGGCGCGGCGGAAGGAGCGCTGCCCGGGGCGGTGGCGGTCGTCCGGACGGAGGGTCGGCTGGGCGAGGGCGTCCGAGGTGGCCACGGACGCCCCGGTACTGGAGGGCTGCATGACGTCGAAGGTAGAACTGTCGTACTGATGCGTCCAATGCATGAGCGGGCAATAATCCATACCTGGACGCATGAGCGGAGCGTACGGACGAGGGACGGGGTGCTGTGACGACCGGTGGTACCGAGCCGACCCTGCCGGCGGAGCTGGGGCCCGAGCTCCCGGCCGTTCAACTGGCCCCGAGGCTGGCCCAGTTCGCGGCCGTCGCACGGCTGGAGCATGTGACGCAGGCGGCGGAGCTGCTGGGCATGCCGCAGCCCACGCTGTCCCGGGCGGTGGCCCGGCTGGAGGCCGAGCTGGGCGTCGACCTGCTGGCCCGTCAGGGCCGGACGGTCCGGCTGACCAGGGCGGGCCGGCTGCTGCTGGCCTCGGTGGAGCGGGCGCTGGCCGAGGTCGAGCGCGGCGCCGAGGCGGCGCGGGCGGAGGCCGACCCGCAGACCGGCCGGGTGGCGTTCGGCTTCCTGCACACCATGGGGACGGACACGGTGCCGGCCCTGCTGCGGGACTTCCGGCGGGCGTACCCGCAGGTCAGGTTCCAGCTGGTGCAGGACTACGTGGGCGCGATGCTGGACCGGCTGCGCGCGGGCGAGCTGGACCTCTGCCTGGTCTCGCCGCTGCCGGACGGCGACCCGGCGCTGGTGGCCCGCCGGCTGGACGAGCAGCGGCTGTACCTGGCCGTCCCGGCGGACCACCGGCTGGCCGGGCGGCGCCGGATCCGGCTGGCGGAGGTGGCGGAGGAGCCGTTCGTCGGGCTGGAGCGCGGGTACGGGATGCGGGCGATCACCGACGGGTTCTGCGCGGAGGCCGGGTTCGTGCCGAGGCTCGCCTTCGAGGGGGAGGAGACGGAGACCCTGCGCGGGCTGGTCGCGGCCGGGCTGGGCGTGGCGCTGCTGCCGCCGGCGCTGGTGCCGAGGCCGGGGGTGGTGGAGCTGGAGGTGACGGCGCCGCGCACCCGGCGGGCGATCGGGCTGGCCTGGGCGGCGGGTCGGCCGGTGACCCCGCCGGTGGCGGCGTTCCGGGACTTCGTGCTGTCGCGGCGCGGGCGGCTGCTGGCGCACGACTGAGGTCGGCGGAGCGGCGGAGCGGCGGCGCGGGGGTGCGGCTGGGCGGTCGGGGTGGCGGCGCCGGGGCGCGGTCGGGCGGTCGGGGCGGGCGTCCTGCGGGCAGATGGCCCGAATAGTCCGTTCGGTGGAATTCCCGGTGGACATTGGACGATTCGGCCCTGTGAACGGTGGCCTGTCTACGCGCGTAGGAGCTACACTCCCGCAATGGAGAAGCAGATCCCCGTCACCACCGCGGGCACCGGCCCCCGGATTCCCACCCCCGACCAGATCGCCCGCGCCCCGAAGGTGCTCCTGCACGACCACCTCGACGGCGGCCTGCGCCCCGAGACCGTGGTCGAGCTGGCCGCCGCCGTCGGCTACGAGGGCCTCCCCACCACCGACGCCAAGGAGCTCGGCGAGTGGTTCCGCGAGGCCGCGGACTCCGGCTCGCTGGTCCGCTACCTGGAGACCTTCGCCCACACCTGCGCCGTGATGCAGACCCGTGAGGCGCTGATCAAGGTCGCCGCCGACTGCGCCGAGGACCTCGCCGCCGACGGCGTCGTCTACGCCGAGGTGCGCTACGCCCCGGAGCAGCACCTGGAGCGCGGCCTGACCCTCGACGAGGTCGTCGAGGCCGTCCAGGAGGGCTTCCGCCTCGGCGAGGCCAACGCCCGCGCGGCCGGCCACCGGATCCGGATCGGCACCCTGATCACCGCGATGCGGCACGCCGCCCGCTCGCAGGAGATCGCCGAGCTGGCCAACCGCCACCGCGAGGGCGGCGTCGTCGGCTTCGACATCGCCGGTGCCGAGGCGGGCTACCCCCCCACCCGCCACCAGGCCGCCTTCGACTACCTCAAGGGCGAGAACAACCACTTCACCATCCACGCGGGCGAGGCCTTCGGCCTGCCGTCGATCTGGGAGGCCCTGCAGTGCTGCGGCGCCGACCGCCTCGGCCACGGCGTGCGGATCGTCGACGACATCACCGTCGAGGAGGACGGCACCGTCAAGCTGGGCCGCCTCGCCGCGTACGTGCGCGACAAGCGCGTCCCGCTGGAGATGTGCCCCACCTCCAACCTCCAGACGGCCGCCGCCGCCTCGTACGCCGAGCACCCGATCGGGCTGCTCAGCCGGCTGAAGTTCCGGGTCACCGTGAACACCGACAACCGGCTGATGAGCGGCACCAGCATGAGCCGCGAGTTCGAGCACCTGGTGGAGGCCTTCGGCTACACGCTGGGCGACATGGAGTGGTTCACCGTGAACGCGATGAAGTCGGCGTTCCTGCCGTTCGACGAGCGGCTCGCGATGATCAACGACGTGATCAAGCCGGGCTACGCCGAGCTCAAGGCGGAGTGGCTGTTCAGCAACGGCGTCTGAACCGCTTCTCGGTGGTCGGATGAACGCCCTTTTCCGCCAAGGAAATCGGCGTTCATCCGACTACTCCCTCTAGTGGGTGAACCGCCGTTGATCCTCGTGCGATCCAATCACTACGGTGTGCCAGTCATTGCTGACCGGCTGTGGTGGACGGGCCCCCGTTGCGCCAGTCGCGCGGGTCGGCCACCGACGAGGACCCAAGGGGACTAACCAGATGAAGCAGGCCACTCTCAAGGCCGCCGGCACCGCCGCGCTCGGCATCGCCATCGCCGCGGTCGGCGCCGGTGGCGCGTCCGCCGCCCCCGCGGCCGCCACCGGTGGCCTCGGGCTCCCGACCTCCCTGCTGACCAACCCGGCGGCCACCAGCGCCGTCACCGAGGCCGCGGGCAAGCTGCCGGTCGCCGACAAGGTCAGCGGCACGCTCGGCACCCTCGCCCCCAGCGCGGGCCAGGCCGCCGCCCCGGCCGCGGGCAACCGGGCCGGTGTGCCCAGCGTTCCGGGCCTCGACAAGACCCCGCTGGGAGGGCTCACCCAGACCCTCCCGCTCCCGGGCCTCGGCGGCTGATCCCGCCCCGGCTCCGCACGGCCGGAAGGGGCCGCCCACTCCTCGACGGGAGTGGGCGGCCCCTTCCGGCCGTTCCGCATCTGGTCCGGTGCGGTGCCCGGCGTGTCCGGCGCGCCTGGTGTGTCCGGCGGGCTGTCCCGGTGCTTCCGGGCTCCGGCGTCACGCCTCCTGGGGGAGCAGCAGCCACAGCGCGAGGTAGATCAGGAACTGCGGGCCGGGCAGCAGGCAGGAGACCAGGAAGATGGTGCGGACGGTCCACGGGGTGAGTCCGAAGCGCTCCGCGATCCCGGCGCAGACGCCGGCGATGACGCGGTTGTGGCGGGGGCGGGCGAGGCGGCTCATGGTGAACTCCGTTGCTCTGGTGGCGCCGGTGACCGGTCCCTCCGGCTGGCGTACCTCCATGCTCCGTCCTCGGGCCGCCCGAGTCCTCCGCCCGCAAGCCGATCCTGTCCCTGACCTGCGTCATCGGTGGGCCGTAGTCGCTCTCGGGGTTCCGCTCAGGGTCGCCCCGGAGATTGACGGGGGAGAGGAAGGGGAACCGCCGCGTGGGGTGGCCGCTACCCGCGGGGACGGAACGGGACGGTGACGTCCGAGCTGTGCTCGCGCGGCCCGGCGGTCCCGAAGTTCGGGTAGTACACCTCCCGGTTGCCGCCGCAGCGCTCGTACCCCCGCTCCGCGACCCAGCCGCCGACGGCGTCGTGGACGGCCGCCACTGCCGCGAAGTCCCGCTGCTCCCCGGTCAGTTCGGCGTACGCCTCGCGGTGGGCGGGATGGATCCGCACCGAGATCAGGGCGGTCGGCTCCACGGCGTCCGGCGTCGGCGCGCACACCTCGACCGGGCCGTCCGACTCCTCGCTCACATGGCCGTGGAAGACGCTGAACAGCGGGCCGGACAGACGCGCGCCGGTCGAGCCCAGATGGGCGAGCAGCAGTTCGCCGGCCTCGGCGAGGAAGCCGGCGAGCTCGGCGGCCGTCACCTGCCGCCGCACGCAGAGCACCTTCTGCTCGGGCACGTCGCGTTCCGCGATCCGGTACATGGTCGAGGTCCTCCCTGCGAGTACGGCCCGGGCGTGGCCCACTGCCTGTCGGCGGGCCCGGTGCGAGGACTCCTGCTCGCGCCAGTAGGCGTCCAGCAGCCCGGGCGACGCCCCGCCGTCCGCGTCGAGTACCGCCGCGATCCGCGCCAGCGGCATGCCGACGGCGCGCAGCAGCGCGATCCGGCGCGCCCGTTCGACCTGGGTGAGGGCGCCCGTTCGACCTGGGTGAGGCCGTAGCGGCGGACCCCGGTGTCCGGGTCGACCCGGGAGGGCGCCAGCAGCCCCCGGTCCCCGTAGAGGCGCAGCGCCTTGGGGCTGAGCCTGGTCCGGGCCGACAGCTCCCCGATGGTGATCAAGTCCTCGTGCACGGCTCCACTCTGGGGCCTGCCCCTGGGGCAGGGGCAAGCGGCGGGGGAGGGGGAGGAGGCGGGTCGCCGGGGCACCGGCCGGGCAGCGGTCGGAGCCTCTGCGACCCGCCGGTTCAGCGGTAGTACGGCTCGACGGCGGCCCGGACCTCGTCGAACAGTGCCGGCCCTTCCTGCGGCACGGGCGGGAGGCCGCTGGCCGGCCGGATCCCCAGCAACTGCTCGCCGGAGAGGGCGAAGACGACCCGGCCGAGGCCGGCCTGCCGGAGCGCGGCCGCGCACATCGGACAGGGCTCGCAACTGGTGTAGAGGGTCGTCCGCGAGGCGGCTTCGAGGTCCAACTCCCGTCCGGCCCACCGGGCGAGCTTCAGTTCGGGGTGTGCGGTGAGGTCCCGGTCGGTGCGCGTGGTGTTGCGCTCCTCGGCAAGCACGGTGCCGTCCTGGGCGGCCAGCAGCGAGCCGAACGGCGGGTTGCCGAGGGTGCGGGCCTCGGCGGCGAGGGCGATGGCGCGGCGGAGCAGGGCGTGGTCGGCGGGGGTGAGCGTCATGAGGGCTGTTCCGTTCGGGTCGGCGCGAGGTGCAGCAGGTCGGCCACGGCGGTGAGGGCCTCCCGGGCCGGTCCCGGGTCGCGGGTCTGCTCCGGGTCGCCGTGGTAGGGGTCGAGAACGACGGTGTCGGCGCCCAGCAGCCGGAGCCGGGCGAGGTCGGCGGCGACCTGCTCGATGCTGCCCTCGCCCGCGAGGCGCTGCGGTCCGGCGACCGGCACGGTCGTGAGCCTGAGGGCGATCCGGGGCGCGAACGCCGCTGCGGGGAGCGCGTGTTCGTCCGCGTACGCCCGTAGTCGGGGTGCGGCCTCGCACAGCCACGGCGTGGTCGGGCGCAGCGGGTGCCAGGCGTCACCGAGGCGGACGGCGCGGCGCAGGCCCGCGTCGCTGTTGCCGCCGACCCAGAGCGGGATGCGGCGGGTGCCGTAGTCGGTGGTGTCCGCCCAGGCTGTGCGCAGGCGGCGAAGGTGGTCGTCGGTGAGGCGGCCGCGTTGTTCGAACGGGACGTCGAGGGCGGCGAACTCCTGCTGCGCCCAGCCGATTCCGACCCCGAGGACGAGGCGGTGACCGCTCAGCGCGTCGAGATTGGCGGCCATCCGGGCGGTGAGGAGCGGGTGCCGGTAGGGGGCGATGAGGACGGTGGTGCCGAGCCGGACCCGCTCGGTGTGGGCGGCGAGCCAGGCGAGGGTGGTGAACGGTTCGTAGAACGGGGCGGGGTAGCGCACGGCGACGTCGGGGGTGATGGCGACGTGGTCCGAGACCATCAGCAGGTCGAAGCCCAGGCCCTCGACGGTCCTGGCCCAGGTGAGCAGGGCCGCCGGATCGGTGCCGGGGCCGAAGTTGGGGACGTTCACTCCGATCTTCACACCCGAAAGCCTAGGGAGGGAGGGTGGATTGACTGAAGGGGCATCCACCGGTTCAGGGGTTGTTCCGCCGTGGAATCACCGGCAATCTGGGCTCATGACCGAGATTCTTGACGCGACGGACTGGGCGATCCTGGCCGAGCTCCAGGAGGACGGGCGGATCGCGTTCGCCGAGCTGGCGCGGAGGGTGAACCTGAGCGCGTCGGCCACGACGGAGCGGGTGCGGCGACTGGAGACGGCGGGGGTGATCACGGGGTACCGGGCGGAGGTGGACCTGGACCGGACCGGGTACCCGGTACTGGCGGTCGTCCGGCTGAAGTACCCCGGGCCGGCGGCACGGCACGAGCCGCTGCGGCGGCTGCTGGAGGAGCGCTCGGAGATCCTGGAGTGCCTGCGCACGACCGGGGACGACTGCTACTCGCTGAAGATCGCGACCACCTCGATGGGGCATCTCGAGGAGATCGTCGACGAGCTGGCGCAGTTCGGGAGTACGACGACGAACCTGGTCCTGAGCCGCCCCCTGGCCTTCCGCGGCCCGGCGGTACCCCGAGCGGGGGCGGCGGAGCAGTAGCAAGGATGCAATGAGTGAGGAGGGTCAGTGGTCGGGGCTGTTCTCCCGGCCGTACGACGCAGCGGGCGGTCGCGGACAACTGTCCGCGGCCGCCCGTCTCTCATGTCAGTGCGCGATGTCGCCGACCGGATGTGCGGGGCTGTCCAGCCACGTGTGCTGTCGGCCGTCCGGTCGTACGGTGAGCCCGAACCTCGTCAGCTCGGGCCGCCCCCGCTCCACCCACCATGTGCGGGCTTCGCAGACCTCGTCCCAGAGTTGCCTGGGCCCCGTCTGCTTCACCGCTCCTCCGTCTTCCCAGTTCCGGTAGCGGACGGATGCCCACGAGCCGTGGCCGTCGGAGAGTTCAATCCGGTAGGTGGCGGTCGGGTCGGTGCGATCCCAGCAGTGGATGGATCGCACACCCGGCACGCGGAGGCCGATGGCGAAGGCGGAGTGGACATCCTCCTCTGCCAGTTCCGGGTCCATCGGCGAGGCTCCGGTCCTTGTCGTACCCGAGGCCGGCGCCGCCACCATGTGCGGTCGCTGTGCACGCATCCACATGAAGGAGGCGTTCTCGACGAACCGCCCATGCGCCTCCTGCCCCGGTCCTTCGACAACGAGGCGCAGCAATCCCGCATTGGCGTACGGCGTCCCCCAGGGCGTCACGACGATCCCACCGGGCACTGTCTGTTCGATCCACGCCTGGGGGATCGTCCGGACGGCCGCCGTCGAGTGGATGCGGTCGTAGGGCGATCCCGGGCTCCAGCCGCCGAGCCCGTCCCCGACCACCCGACAGGGAGCGAGGTGTGCGGCATCGAGCTTCCGTCCGGCCTCGGCCGCCAGCGCCGGATCGATCTCGATCGTGGTGACCTGCTCGCCGCCGAGACGGGCGGCGAGCAGGGCGCTCGTCCACCCGGTCCCGGTGCCCACGTCGAGCACTCTGTGTCCGTCCTGGACGGCCAACTCCCGCAGCATGGTCGCCACCAGGGACGGCATGGAGCCCGATGAGGTCGATGTGCCCGGCCCGCCGCTCATGCCGTCGTCGAGTTGTGTGACCACTGCTTCGTCGGCGCTCACCGCGTCCCACCAGGCATCCGGCTCCCGGCTCCGCTCGACCTGCCGGTAGCCGGACAGGCTGTACTCGTCGGGAAGCCAGACGGTGTCCGGGACGAAGGCGTGGCGCGGGGCGCGTTCGAACGCGCCCCGCCACGCTGCCTCCAATCTGCCGGACATCGTCAGTCCGGCGATCACTTCCGTGTACCTGTGCACGGGTGCCTACTTCTTCTCGTCCGGTCCCGGGGGAGGGACCGGACGAGTCCACCTGCCGTCCGATTCCTTCGGGGACTGCTGCTGATCTCCGGTCTTCCCGTCCTGGCCGTCGCCGTGCTCGCCCATGTTGTTGTCCTCCGTCCGATCGGGTCAGGCTTTGCCGGGCTTGGGTGCGGGGTTGGCGCCGGGATCGGGCGGCGTCGGGCCGGGGCCGGGGAATGGGGTGCTCATGCCGGGATCCTCTCGTCGGAAATTCCTTCGGATCACGTTAGGAGCGCCTCCTCGGAGATTTCAAGAGAATTCCCGTCGTCGACTAAACCTTGCTCCTGAAGTCGGCGGCGACAGCAGACAGGAAAGTTTCGGAGGAAGTGTCGAACATCGCCATTCCTTCGTAGAGGGCGAAGATGGCGAGATGCTCGGAGATATCCCGGGAGTCGCGGAAGACTATTCTTCCGGTGAACGTCTCCACGGTTGCCAGGTGCTCACCGTAGACGGTGAAGGTGTTCATCGGTCCCCGACCTGCCACCACGCCGTTCGGGACGATTCCGATCCGCACGTTCGGCAGCCGGGAGAGCGCGACCAGACGCTCGACCTGCACCGACATTGCCATGGGCGGCACCACTGCCCACCGCACGGCCTGCTCTGTGAGCAGGAAGGTGAACGACTTGGCGGTGTCGTACAGCACCGCCTGTCGTTCCAGCTTCCGCGCGACAACCGACGCGGTGTCTCCGGGGGAATGGGCAAGTCCGGCCCGCACGTACTCGGGTGTCGCCAGCAGGCCCGTGACCATCGCGGGCAGGAAGTAGCGGAAAACTGTCGCCGATGCCTCCAGTGCGGACAGTTCGGTCTGCCGCTTCTCCAGTCCGCGACGCAAGGACGCGCGGACGCCCTGCCATTCGGTGTTCGCGACCCTGGCCAGGGACATGATTTCCTCGGCCGCTCCCGGTGCTACTCCGAGTGCGCGAAGAATGGATTCCACCTCGGTGGGGCGTGGGATTTTCCGCCCGGTTTCGATCTTGCTGATCGTGCTCTGGGACAGACCGCAACGCCGAGCGAGCCGGTCTCCGCTGAGACCGGCTCGCTTACGGAGATCGCGGAGCAACCGGGCCAGATCGGCCTTCGACCGGTCCAGTTGCTCAGGGGCGAAGGTCACTCACCCATGATCCTTCACGTACTCCAGGAAAGGAACGGACTCGGCGATCGCCAGCCGTTTCCAGGCGGAGTAGGGGGCGGCGTCGCCGTCGTGGATCCGGCGGCCGATCTGGGTGCCGTCCGGGCGGTAGTCCATCAGCACCGTACGGCGGTCGTCGAAGAGCCAGAAGTCCTGGTTGGGCAGGCCGGGGTTCGGGCGGTCGGTGAGGTCGAGGATCCGGACGTCCTCCCCGGCCTCGACGTTGTGGCGGTAGTGCGCGAACTCGTAGCGCAGGTAGTCCGTCAGGGGGCGCGTCAGCATATGGACCCGGCCGATGCGCCGACCCGTGTCCCGGTATCCCCGGACACGTGCCGTCCAGGCTGCGGTTGCCTCGGCCGTCAGGGGCTCGCCGGCCAGGAAGCGACGGATCCCTTCCTCCTCCTGCGGCATCGTGTAGACGGCGAGGGTCTCCAGGCGCCAGGCGTCGTACTCCATGGCGTCGAAGTACGCCCGCCAGGCGTCACCATCCAAGAACACGGAACGCCTCCCGCAGGATCTCCTCGGGGATTTCGACGAGTGACTCCCCGTCGGGTGCGCGGAAACCCGTGAACGTGCTGCCCTGGACCACGAACGAGCCGTGGCCGGTCGCGTAGACGTTGGGGCAGTCGTCCGATCCGCACTCTCCCGATCCCTCGCCGCTGTCGCCGCGTGTGAGGCGGATCAACCCCTGCTTGGCGGTCATGGTGAACCCCCTTGTAGGTGTGCCTGGTTGAACATCGAGAGTGACGTTACGCGCCGTGGCCGGGCGGTGACCATCCGATGAGGCGGCTATTCCCGTTCTCGCCTAAAGATCTTGCGTGGAGCAGTAAGTCGGCCCCGTCGACTTCCTGCTCCGCAACGGGTGCACGGTCAACCCTTCAAGCGCAGGGCGTAGTAGGCGTGCAGGGCAGCGTCGGCGCCGGAGCCGGTGGCGGTCATGATGCGTTGGCCGCGGGCCGATCGCACATCGCCGGCCGTGAGAATCCTGGGGTGCTGGCGGTCGGGTGGGCAGTAGCCGTCCTCGCCCCGGACCAGGGTGCCGGGCAGAGCAGCGGGGCGGACACCCAGGTTCACGAAGACCATGCCGGGCGCGAAGGTGCCCAACCCGCTCGCCATGACGTGGCCCTCGGGGGAGTGGCGGAGATCCAGGGCGTCGGTCTCCAGCAGGGTGACCCGCGGATCGTCGCGGACCTCCTCGGCCTTGTAGGCGTCGCCGGGCGGGTGCGGGACGAGCAGGTCGAGCGGGACATCGGGGTGGGCGCGCAGCAGTGTGCCGAGAGGCCGGTCGGCGCCGAGGACAAGGGTGCGGCGGCCGCCAAGCACTGTGGCGTCCGCCTCCCAGAGCGGCGGCGGGTCGTCCACGGCAGAGGTGAGCCAGGCGGCCTCCTCCGGCCGGGCCGCGCGGACGCCGGTGGCGACGATCGCGTACCGGCCGCGCACGGCGGCTCCCGGGGCGGCGAGGTGGACGGTCACGCCTTCGTCGTCGGCGTGCAGTTCGGTCGCCGGGGTGCCGAGCAGGAGGTCGCAGGAGTCGGCGACCCGCCGGACGTCCGCCGCGACGGCGTCCGCGAAGGTGGTGCCGGTCGCGAAGCCGAGCACATTGCTCACCGCCGGGACGCGCCGCAGGGTGGCGCCGAGTTCGCGCCGTTCGACCAGGGCCGACCGTAGCCCGACGCTCGCCGCCATCACCGCCGCCGCACAGCCCGCGGGCCCGCCGCCCACGATCACCAGGTCGTACGTCACCACGCCGCACACCCCTCAGTCGTCGGCGACCGACACCCGGTCGCCCGATCCCGCCCGCATCGCGCAGCGTAGTGCGGACCGGGAGGAGAGGGAGGGGGACCGGCCGACGCCCTGGTGAGGGGTGCCGGCCGGTGGGGGATCAGCTCTGCGGCGGGGCCGGCGGCTGGTACGGGGCAGCCGGGGTGGCCTGGTACGGGGCGGCCGGAGCGGCGGCCTGGTACGGCGAGGGCTGGGGGTACTGGCCACCCTGCGGGTACTGCGCACCCTGCTGCGGGTACTGCCCACCCTGCGGGTACTGCGCGTTCGGCTGGTACGGCGGGGCGGCGGGCGCGGCCGGGGTCTGGGAGCGCGTGACCATCGCCTTCACCGCGTTGATTATCAGCAGCACCGGCAGGATGAACGCCTTGAAGAAGATCACGTAGCTGGCGCCCTCGAAGACGAACGCCAGGTAGTACGCGTAGCCGGCGAAGCCGATGCCGACGAGCACGTTGAGGAAGCGCCAGCCGGCCTTCAGTCCGCCGAGGTTGACGGCGCCGATGACCAGCAGGGCGATGCCGCTGACGGCCAGCAGGACGACGTACCAGGAGAAGAGCGGGTCGACGTCGAAGTCGAGGTTCACGAGTGGTTCCTGTTGTTGCCGGGATCGGGCGGACGCGAACGGGCGGCCGCCGGGGGACGAGTGGGGACAGTACTGGAGTGGGACGACATCCGTCCTCACGATTTCATCACGGTGTCATCGCCGAATCCGCCCGGCGAACCTCCCTTCCACCCCTTGAAAACCGCTCAGGAAGCGTCCGTGCGTTCGGATATGATGCGCCCGTCGCTGGTGGTTGGGGGGCGAAGCAGCGACCCGGGTGAGAGTCCCGGAGCGGCCTCCCACCTCGGCGAAACCGCCCTGCTGCCGGGTTCGTCGGGTTCGCCCGCCTTCTTTCCGTGAGGTCCCCCCGTGCGTATTCAGCACCGCAGATCCCTGGCCCTCGCCGCCGCTGCCACCCTGGTCTCGGGCGCGGCCCTGACCGCCGCCCCCGGTGCGGCCGCGCTGTCGCGCTCCGGCGGCACCGGCGGTGCGGTCCTCGGCGCCCCCGGGTCGGGCACCCCGGGGCCGGTCGGGACCCAGGAGCGGCGCAGCCCGGTGACGATCACCGTCGCGGGCCTCCCCGGCACCCTGACCGCCGGCGCTCCGGCCGCCGAGTTCACCGCCACCCTGCGCAACTCCGCCGACCACGCGGTCGACGTCACCACCGGCTTCGTCGTCGCGAACGTCGACGCCGGGATCCGCGAGAACCAGCTCACGCTCGACTACCAGTCCCCCGGCGGGGCTTCGTGGAAGCCAGCCGCCCACGCCCCCGGCGCCGGCACCGGCGCCACCTGGAACCTCGACACCTTCGCCACCCGGCTGAGCCTGCCCGCCGGCGCCTCCGCGACGTACCGGCTGCGGCTGGCCGCCACCGCCGACGCGCCCGCCGGCCGGGCCACCGGCGGGTTCACGGCGGTGGTCGCCGACCCGACCCTGCCGCCGGAGACCCGGATCACCGAAGCGGCGAGCCCGCAGCGGGAGTTCACGGTCGCCGCGGCCGGCCCCACCGGGACGCCGACGACCGCCCCCGCGCCCGGCGTGCCCTACCTCGGCCTGGACGCGGTGCCCGGCTCCTTCACCGCGGGCGGCGAGTCGAAGCCGTTCCGGCTGACGCTCACCAACCGCAGCGGCAAGGACGTCGCCTTCCTGCCCGAACTGACCTTCCGGGGCAAGGCCCTGCCCGCCGCCGAGGCGGTCAGGCTGGAGTTCCGGGCGCCCGACGGCGAGTGGCTGCCGGCCGTGGACAGCGGCCAGGGCGGGTCCGGGCGGCTGACGCTGACGCTGCGCACGGGCGACCGGGAAGCCTCGCTGGTGCGGCTGCGCGACGGCGAGTCCCGGACGCTGAACGTGCGGCTCGCGTTCGCCCAGGACGCCCCGGCGGGGGTGCTGTCGGTGCTGCCGACCGGGAACAGCCTCCCGGCGGTCGGGACCGGCGCCGGGGTGCCCGCCGCCGGTTCGGCGGTCGACATCACCGTGGCCGCCCCCGCGCCGTCCGCCCCGGCCGCCGTGCCGAGCGCCCCGCCCGCCGAGGCCGGCGGCTCGCCGTCCGCCCCGGTCGCGCCCCCGGCGGCCGAACCCCCCGCGCCCGCCACCACCG
>NZ_JZWY01000017.1:0-74612 GCF_000966955.1 Streptomyces sp. NRRL S-495 | reverse complement strand
GACGGGAGTCGGGGAGGGGGCCACGGAGGGGGCCGCGGAGGGACTGCCCACCGCGCTGCCGGTCGGGCATGATCTTCTGGGCGGGGACGGGTTCCCCGCGTACGGGGGAGAGGCTGTGACGGAACGAGTGGGGCGATGGCGCGCCCGGGTGACCGGGGTCGACCCGTACGTCGTCGACGGCCTGCTGGCGGTGGGCTCGGCGGCGATCTCGCTCTGGTCGGTGTACCACGACGACACCGCCTGGGACTGGTGGATCTACCTGCTGGCGTTCGGGACGGCCCTGCCGCTGCCCTGGCGGCGGCGGGCGCCGGTCACCGTGCTGGCGCTCAGCGGCGGGCTGTCGGCGGTGCTCTCGGTGCTCGCCCACTCGGCGATGCCGCAACTGCCGCTGTACGCGGTGATCGCGCTCTACACGGTGGCCGACCGGGCCGGGGAGCGGCAGCGCTGGACGGTGCTGGCGGTGACCGTGGTCGCCAATGTGGTGGGCACCCGCTCGCCGAACGGCGCGCTGTTCTCGCTGCTGACCTCGGTCGGGGCGTTCGTCTTCGGCTGCCTGGTGCGGGAGCTGCGCCGGCTGGCGGCGGTGGAGTCGGAGCGGGCCCGGGAGGCCGGCCGGCGGGCGGCCAGTGACGCCGCCCGCGCGGTGGCCGAGGAACGCGCCCGGATCGCGCGGGAGATGCACGACATCCTGGCGCACGCCGTCTCGCTGATGGTGATCCAGGCGGAGGCGGGGCCGCTGGTGGTCCGCGGCGACCCGGAGCGGGCGATCAAGGTCTTCGACACCATCGCCGACTCCGGGCGGGACGCCATGGTCCAGCTGCGGCGGGTCCTGGGGGTGCTGAAGGAGGACGGCGCGGTGCCGGAGCTGGCCCCGCAGCCCCGGCTGGCCGAACTGCCCGCGCTGGCCGAGCGGGTGCGCCGCACCGGGGTGCGGGTCGAGCTGGAGGTCGACGATCCGGCCGGACCGCTGCCCGCCGACGTCGAGGCGGCCGGCTACCGGATCGTGCAGGAGGCGCTGACCAACACGGTCAAGCACGCGGACGCCGGCCGGATCGAGATCCGGGTGGTCCGGGAGGGGACGGAACTGGTGGTGCTGGTGTCCGACGACGGGCGCGGGGTGCGGCTGCGGCCGGACCGCACGGCGGGCGGCCTCTCCGGCGGCCGGGGGCTGGTCGGCATCCGGGAGCGGGCGGCGGCCTGCGGCGGCCGGGCGGAGGCCGGTCCCGGGCCGGAGGGCCGGGGGTTCCTGGTGAGCGCCCGGCTGCCGCTGGGCCGGGAGGAGGGGGTGGGGGCGTGAAGCCGATCAGGGTGGTCGTCGCGGACGACCAGGAGCTGGTGCGGGCCGGGTTCGGGATGATCCTGGACGCGCAGCCGGACATCGAGGTGGTCGCCGAGGCGGCGGACGGGGCCGAGGCGGTCGAGGCGGTCCGCGCGCACGCCCCGGACGTACTGCTGCTGGACGTCCGGATGCCGGTCATGGACGGTCTGGAGGCGGCCCGCCGGGTGTGCGCCGAGTACCCGGAGACCAAGGTGATCATGCTGACCACCTTCGACATCGACGACTACGTCTTCGACGCGTTGTACGCGGGGGCCAGCGGCTTCCTGCTCAAGGACGTCCGCCGCGACGACCTGGCGCACGGCGTCCGGATGGTGGCCTCCGGGGACGCGCTGCTGGCGCCCTCGGTGACCCGCCGGCTGATCGGCGAGTTCGCCGCCCGGCGTCCCGGCTCCGGCGAGCGCCCGGCGCGGCCGCCGTCCCGGCTGCTGGAGCAGCTGACCGCGCGCGAGCGGGAGACGCTGGTGCTGCTCGCCCGGGGGCTGTCCAATGCCGAGATCGCCGCCGAGCTGGTGGTGAGCGAGCACACGGTGAAGACCCATGTCAGCAATGTGCTGGCCAAGCTGGGGCTGCGGGACCGGGTGCACGCGGTGGTGTTCGCCTACGAGGCGGGCGCGGTGGTGGCCGGCGAGGGCTGAGCACGGGGGCGGCGGGCGGCGGGGAGCCGGGTGCGGGGTGTCCTCCCTCGCGCGGGGGAGCCGCCGGGTTCGCCGGTGCGGGCGATCCGCGACGAGGGCCCCGGCGGACAGGATCCGTGGTGCCGGCCGTCGCCGGAGCCGCCGGCCGGGCCGGTGGACCCCACCTCGTCAGGAGTGCCCCGTGAACACCGTGCCGCCCGCCCGCCTCACCACCGTCGCCGTTGTCGCCGCCCCCGTGCTGGCGGGGCTGTACGGCGGCATCCGGCTGCTGGACGGATCGCGCGACCCCGGCCCCGGCTGGCTGGTCGGCCACAGCCTGCTGCTGCTGGCCCTGCTGCTGTTCGCCCCGCTGCTGGTGGCGCTGGAGCGGGCCCCCGGCCCGCGCCGGACGCCCGGGGCCAGGGTGGCCGGCCGGGTGGCGCTGGGTGCTGCGTTCACCGGGCTCGCCGCCTCGCTGGGGCAGATCGGGATCGACCTGTACGTCGGCGCGGTGGCGGTGGACAAGGCGGACCAGCACCGCCTGTTCGAGGCGGTGCAGAGCCGGCCGGGCGTCGAGCCGGTCTTCTACTCGGTGCTCCCGCTGCTGTTCCACCTGGGGCTGCTGGCGCTGCTGGTGGGCGCCTCGGTCGGGGCCGGGCGGGTGCTGCGGTGGTGGAGTCCGGTGCTGGTGGCCGTCGGGACCGTGCTGACGGCGGCGGACCTGGCGTTCCTGCCGCTCGCGGCGGTCTGCCAGCTGGTGGCGCTGGCTCCGCTGGCCGGGTTCGGGCCGGGGGTCCGCCGGCCGGTCGCGGCCTGAGCGGTCCGAGCGGCGGCGCCCCGGGGCACAGGTGCCCGGGCCGGAGAGCCGACGTCCGGCGGGGCGGTCCGGCATCATGGGCGGGAGATGCACGGGACCGTTCGTGGGACGAGGTAGGCGTGGGCAGGCGTGGACAGAGTGGCAACGGCGGGGGCGGGGACGTCGGGGTGCTGCTGGACACGGCGGTGCGCGGGGTGGTGACGGCCCCCGAGGAGGGGCTGGACCTCGCGCTGGACACCGGCGCCTCACTGCTGGCGGCCTCCGCCGGGTTGTGGCCGGCGGTGAGCCGGGCGGCGCTGGGCCACGCCGACACGGCGGTCGGCCGGTGCTGGTCGGCCGGCTGGCGCCCGGCGGACCTGGTGCGGGTGGTGCGGCGCGAACTGAAGCCGGTGCACCTGGCGCTCGCCGTGGACCTCATCGCCGCCGAGGGGCGGCGCCACCCGGCCGCCGCGCTCGACCGCCGCTGGCACGAGCAGCTGCGGGAGCTGGAGGCGGAGGTCTGGTGGCCCTCCGACGAGGCGTACCTGTCCGGCTTCGCCCAGCGGCACCGGCTGGACCGCTTCGCGCTGGCCACCGTACTGCTGGAGTTGCTGCGCAGCTGGGGCCGGCTGCCGCCGATCGCCCCGGTCGGCCCCGCCCCGGGGCGCTCGGCGCACACGGCGCCGGCTGCGCAGCAGCGGCCGCGCGGCCCGGTGGCGGGCGAGCCCCGGATGCTGTCGCGGATCCGCGCACTGCTGGCGAAGGCCGAGTCCACCGACTTCCCCGAGGAGGCCGAGGCGCTGACCGCCAAGGCCCAGCAGCTGATGGCCCAGCACAGCATCGACGAGGCGCTGCTCGCCGTCGAGGGTGCCGACCCGCACGCCCCGGGCGCGCTGCGGATCGGGGTGGACAACCCGTACGAGGGCCCCAAGACGATGCTGCTGGACGCCGTGGCGGCGGCCAACCGCTGCCGAGTGGTGTGGGCGAAGGAGTTCGGCTTCTGCACCGTGATCGGCTTCGACGCCGACCTCGACGGCGTCGAGCTGCTGTACACCTCGCTGCTGGTGCAGGCCACCCACGCGATGCAGCAGGCCGGGGCCCGGCAGCACCTGGACGGGGCCTCCCGGACCAAGGCCTTCCGGCAGTCCTTCCTGGTCGCGTACGCGGCGCGGATCCGCGAGCGGCTGACCGAGGCGACCGAGCGGACGACCAGTGACGCGGCGGCCGGCCGGCACCTGCGCGAGGACGGCACGGCGGAGCAGCTGGTCCCGGACGAGCGGCTGCTGCCGGCCCTGAAGGCGCGCACCGAGGCGGTGGACCACGAGGTCGGCCGGATGTTCCCCAAGCTGGTGTCGCAGCGGGTGCGGGTGAGCGACGGCGAGGGCTGGGCGGCGGGCCGGGCGGCGGCGGACCGGGCGTCCCTGCGCGGCCGTTCGGGCGAGATCCGCGGCTGACCCCGCGGCCGACCCCGGGGCGGTTCGCCCGGCGGGGAGCCTCGGCCGGGACCGGGGCGCCTGGTACAACAGGGCACGGGGACCGACGAGGGGCGGGCAGTGTGAAGACGACTACGGAGACCGGCTACCGGGACCGGGTGCGCGGCGCCCTGCTCGGCGGGGCGGTCGGCGACGCGCTGGGCTGGCCGGTGGAGTTCCAGCGGCTGGACCAGATCCGGGAGCGCTTCGGACCGGACGGGGTGACCGGCCTGCCGGGCGGCGGGCTGGTCGCCGAGGTCACCGACGACACCCAGATGACGCTCTTCACCGCCGAGGGCCTGATCCGCGGCTTCGTCCGGGGCTGGTCCGGCGGCGGTGGTTCGGTGCCGGAGGCGGTGCACGGCGCGTACCGGCGGTGGCTGCTCACCCAGCAGCAGGGCGCACCCGACCGGGAGCCGCTGCCCCACCCGTACGACGGCTGGCTGCTGCGCGAGCCGTTCCTGTACGCGCGGCGGGCGCCCGGCAACGCCTGCCTGACCGGGGTGCAGTACCACCCGGTGTTCGAGGCGCCGGTGGCGCTGGGCCAGCCGGGACCGATCAACGCGCACTCCAAGGGCTGCGGCACGGTGATGCGCTCGGCCCCGTTCGGTCTCGGGCGGCTGGGGGTGGAGCAGGCGTTCGGGCTGGCCGCGCAGTGCGCGCAGCTGACCCACGGGCACCCGACCGGCTACCTCGCGGCGGGCGCCTTCGCGGCGCTGGTGGAGCGGCTGGCGGCCGGGACGGAGCCCTGGGCGGCGGTCGGCGAGACGGTGGAGCAGACCCGGGAGTGGCCGGCCTCGAAGGAGACCGTGCAGGCGCTGGCCCGGGCGGTGCGGGTGGCCCAGGAGTCCGGGCCGTCGGCGGAGGCGGTGGAGCGGGTCGGCCTCGGCTGGATCGCCGAGGAGTGCCTGGCGATCGCGGTGTACTGCCTGCTGGCGGGGGCCGAGGGCGCCGAGCCGGCCCGGGCGGCGCTGCTGCTGTCGGTGAACCACTCCGGGGACAGCGACTCGACCGGCGCGGTCTGCGGCAATCTGGTCGGCGCCGCGTACGGCGCCTCGGGGCTGCCGGCCGACTGGACCGAGGCGGTGGAGGGCCGGGAGACGCTGCTGCGGACGGCGGACGACCTGCTGGTGCTGTTCGGCAGCCGGGAGCCGGGCCATCCGGCGCTCGGGGACCGCTACCCGGTCTGACCGCCCGTCCGCCGGTCCGCCCGCCCGTCCGCTATGCCGCGGGGTCGGTGACCTGGCCGAGGAAGAGCGGCAGCCCGGTCGCGGTGTCCCGGACCAGGAACAGGAACGGCCGGTCGATGTGCAGCCGGGCCGGGTCCCGCGGCGCCGGCGCGCCCACCGCATCCACCCCGACGCCGCTGCCGGCCGCCGCGACCGTGCCCTGCTCGTCGACCTGGACGGTGGCCTTCTGCACCACCGGGCCGATCCGGAGTCGCTCGGCGGCGCTAGGCCCCGGGATGCCGGAGAGGTCGGCGTCCTCGAACGCGGCGGTGACGCCGAGGGCCTTCAGTACGGGCGAGAGCTCGCCCCCGCTGTCGAAGCGGAACTTCGGCAGGGTGAGGTCGACCGTCCGCTCGGCGAGCGCGCCCAGCACGAGATCCAGCTGCGCCTGGTCCAGCCCTTGGCGGAACGCCGTGAAGCCGCCCTGCGCGGGCACGATCAGGTCCATCGCCAGGGTGCTTCCCGTGTAGGGGAGTTCGACGGCCTGCCAGGGCTCGCCGAGGATGCCGCCGGAGCCCTCGGCGTAGCGCAGCGACTCGTTGCCGGCCATGGTCGGCACCAGCGCCTCGGAGCCGTCGAGGCGGTGGAACGGCAGGCCGGTGGTCCGCCCGGCCTTGAACGGGCGGGCCCAGTCGGCCTTGAGGTACAGCGCGTCGGTGAGCGCGAGCCGGGTGTCCGGATTGATCTGCCCCTCGGCGAAGAGGTCCTTGATCCGGCCCTCGGTGGCCTTCTCGACGACGCCGTTGACGGCCTTCCTGGCCCCCTCCGGGTCCTTGCGGAAGTCGGTGGTGCGCACACCGGTGCCGAAGCCGGCGGCCAGCACCCCGAGGTAGTGCGGGTCGAGCGGGAAGTCGCGCTGGGCCCAGAGGTCGTCGGAGCGCCGCAGGACGGCCCCGCCCTTTCCGCCCGGTGCGGCGGCGCGGTTCAGGGCGCCGGTGGCGAGCGCGTACTGCTCGGGGGAGAGCCCGGTGTGCAGGGCCTTGGCCAACTGCTCGGCGGTGGCGCCCCGGGCCCCGGGCAGCACCATCGCGAGGACGGTCGCCAGGCCGGACGGCGACAGCACCAGATTGCGGCCGGCCGCGCCGGGATCCGCGGTGAGGGTGTGCAGCAGGTCGAGCCCGAACGCGGCGGTCGCCGTCGCGGTGGCGGCGACCGCCGCCGGGTCCGCGGGTGGCAGCGAGGCGGGTTCGGCCCGGACCACCCCGGTCCCGCCGCCGGTGGAGCCGCAGGCGGTGAGCAGGGCCGCGCAGCAGAGCAGGAGCACCGCCGGGCGGCGGGTGCGGACGGTCGTGGCGGACATGGCTGACCTCGCCCCTGGGTTCCGGCACGGGCCGGTGCCCGCGCCTCGGTGCCGGTTCGACGCGGCCCACCCGGACCCGGTTCCCGCCGGGAGGGCCGCAACGCAATGATCGTTCGCCGTCGCGCGAACAGTGGGACGACTGGACCGACCGGGGGGCTCGATGAGCGGGGGTCGGTCCCGGAGTGCGCCGAGCTCCTCTTCCGTCACACCTCGACCAGCAGTTCCTCCAGCCCGCGGATCACGTAGCCCGGGCGCCACTCGGGCTCGCGGACCAGGCGCAGGTCCGGGGCGCGGCGGAGCAGGGTGCCGTAGGACTCGGTGAGCTCCAGTCTGGCAAGGGGGGCGCCGAGACAGAAGTGGATTCCGGCGCCGAAGGTGATGTGCGGGTTGTCGGTGCGGCCGAGGTCGAGGCGGTCGGGGGCGGCGAAGCGCTCGGGGTCGCGGTTGGCGGAGCCGAAGAGCAGGGCGATCTCGGCGCCGCGGGGGACGGTCACGCCGCCGATCTCGATGTCCTCCAGCACCCAGCGCTCGAACATCTGCAGCGGGGTGTCCCAGCGCATCAGCTCCTCGACGGCGGTGGGCAGCAGCCCGTCCACGTCGGCGCGCAGTCGGGCGAGTTCGGCGGGGTTGCGGAACAGCGCCCACCAGCCGTTGCCGGTGGTGTTGACGGTGGCCTCGTGGCCGGCGTTGAGCAGCAGGACGCAGGTGGAGACCATCTCCTGCTCGCTGAGCGCGTCGGAGCCCTCCTGGGCCTGGATCAGCGCGCTGATCAGGTCGGTGCCGGGGGCGGTGCGGCGGTCGCGGATCAGGGCGCGGAGGTAGTCGGAGAACTCGGTGCTCGCGGTGACGGCCCGGCGGGCGGTCTCCTCGGTCGGGTTGAGTTCGAACATCCCGGTGATGTCGGCGGACCAGGGGCGCAGCAGGTGCCGGTCGGACTCCGGGACGCCGAGCATCTCCGCGATCACCGCGACCGGCAGCGGCTCGGCGACGGCGGCGATCAGGTCGCCGCCGCCGGCTGCGAGCAGGTCGTCGACGAGTTCGCCGGCCAGGCGTCGCACGGTCGGGCGCAGGCCCTCGACCATGCGCGGGGTGAAGGCCTTGGAGACCAGGCGGCGGATCCGGGTGTGGTCCGGGGCCTCCAGGTCGAGCAGGCCGTTGTCGTTGAGGGTGTGGAACGGCTCGTGCGCCGGGTCGGGTTCGGGCCGGCCGAACTCCTGGTGGCTGAACCGGTGGGTGTAGGTGCGGCCGAGGCGGCGGTCCCGCAGCAGTGCGCCGACGTCGGCGTAGCGCGGGACCAGCCACTGGTCGGTGGCTTCGAAGTACGTCGCCGGACCCTGGGCGCGCAGTTCGGCGTACGCGTCGTAGGGGTGGGCCACGAACGCCGCGGACCAGGGGTCGAACTTCACCGTCGTCGTCATCGGTCGATCACTCCAGGCCGTGAGGGGGAGCCGGAAGGATCATCGTACGCACGCGCTCCGTCCGGCCCCCAGGGGCGGAGGACCTGCCGTCAGTCCGGCCGCCGCAGCCGGATGCTGCCCCGGGGCGCCCGGCCGTCGAACAGCCGCTCGTCGACCGGCCGGGACGGGCGCGGCACCGGCGTACCGGCCGGGGCGAGCGGGATGCTGCCCCGGCCGCCGAGCGCCAGCAGCCAGGCGGTCGGGTCCGGCCGGCTCCCGTACGGTCCGCCGGCCTGTTCCCAGGCCCGGCGGGCCAGGCCCAGCTGTCGTTCCGTCAGCACCCCGGGCAGCGGCTCGAACGGCGCTCCCGGCGCCAGGTACGGGTCCTGGGCCAGGATTCGGCCGATCAGCAGGGCCGCCTTGTAGCGGTCGCTGTCCACCGAGGCGGCGCTGCCGTGCGGGGAGAGCGGGTCGGACCAGTTGGGGGTGTCGGCCTGCTCCAGCACCGGCGCCGCCCCGACCCGGCGGATGCCGTCGCAGTCCAGCAGGTGCACCGCCGGTCCGGGCCGCACCGACCAGAGCACATTGGCGTGCGAGAGGTCGCCGATCACCAGCCCCAGGCGGTGCAGCCGGTCGATCAGCCCCAGCAGTTCCAGCACCAGGGCGAGCCGCTGTTCCGGGTCCGGGCGGACGACGCCCTGGGTGGCGGGCTTCTCCGGGTAGAGCAGGTACTGCGCCTCGGTGAGCCTGGACCCGCCGGAGGCCGTCCGCCAGGTCATCGAGGCGGGTGCCTCGCGCATCAGGAAGCCGACGCAGCGCGGGCCGTCGACCACCCGGCAGAGCGGCCAGGCGGTCCGCGCGTCCAGTCGGTCCCGGTCGTCCGGGGGCAGGCCGAGCCGCAGCGCGACCAGCTCGGCCAGGGCCGGGCCGTGCACCCGCTCGGGCTCCAGGTAGCGCTTGAACAGCACGCTCGGGACGCCGTCCAGCCGCCGCACCAGGCCCTGGCCGCCCCGGCCGGCCTCGGGGCCGGCGGGCAGCAGGGCGAGTCCGAGGTCCGCGCCGCCGGCCAGCGCGCCGGCGATGTCCGGGGCGGTCATGCCGGCGCCTCCCAGAGGCAGACGACCGAGCGGTCGTCGTCGTAGCTGCGCACCCGGACCTGGGCCTGCCAGAGGAACTCGGCCAGGCCGGGCACCTCGCGGCCCCAGCGCCCGCCGAGGAACTCCCGCAGTTCGGGCTCCTTGACCAGGGGGAGGGCCAGCCCGTCGGTGCAGAGCACCAGCACGTCACCGGGGCGGGTGTCGGTGATCAGCGCGGTCCGGACGAGCTCGTACGCCTCCGGCAGGCAGTCCGTCCGGGTGCTGATCAGGGTGCCGTCGCCGTCGCCGCCGTCCCCGTCGGCGTCCAGGTTCTCCCAGCCGCCCTCGCGCAGGCGCAGCAGTCCGCCGTCGCCGACCGCGAGGAAGCCCCGGGTCGGGACCTCCGGGTCGGCCGGTACCAGCAGCGCCCGGAGGGTGGTCGACCAGGTCTTCGGCGGATGTCCGAACCGTTCGGCCTCCTGCGCGAGTTCCTCGGCCGCGGCGGCGACGAGCCGGCTCGCCAGGGCGGTGAAGTCCGCCGCGGCGCCGGTCCGCAGCAGGTCCAGCAGGGTGTCCGCCCGCGGCAGGACCTGCTTGGCCAGCAGCCGGACGATGCCGTTGGAGCCGTGGTGGGAGTGCGGCTGGGAGCCGACGCCGTCGGCGACCGCGACCAGCAGCAGTCCGCCGGCCCGGACGACCAGGGCGGCGTCCTGCCGGCACTCGGCCGCGTAGCGGTGCGAGTCGCCGCGGACGGAGGCGGCCCGGACGGTGACCCGGCCGAACCGGCCGCCGTCCACGACGGTGTCGGGCAGCAGGACGCCGTAGAGGTCGCCGCCGCGGACGGTGGGGATGTCGGTCGGTTCGGCGGGATAGGCGGGAGCCTTGCGGCCGACGTGGGCGAGCGGTCCCGGGGTGCGGAACGAGGGCGGCCGTACGACCGGGTCGGCGCCGGTGGGCGCGCTCCCGGTGGGCGCGGCCGTCCCGGCCTGGGGTGCGGACGGAGGCGCGGCCGGGGGTGCGGCGGCGGCCGGTTCGACCGGGCCGCCGAGCGGCGACACCGGGTCCGCCCAGGGCCCGCGGACCGCGGCCGGGCCTTGGCCGATCGGCCGCGGCAGGAAGTCCTCGGGCGTCACCCGCCCGGGGGTGACGACGGGCCCCACGACGGCGTCGGTGGGCGCGGGCGCGGGCGTGGGGCCCGGCGGCTTGAGGTCCCAGTCCTCGTAGACCGAGGCGGCGACCTCGATCGGGTCGTCCTTGCGGGTCGGCGCGTGTTCCGGCCCGGGCTCGGGCACCTGGCCGCCCGGCGCCGGACTCTCGTGCGGATTCATCCGGCGGCCCGGCTCAGAGCTTGTCGAGCGAGACGGCGGTGAAGCCGGACACCTGGTCGTCGACCTGGAGGCTCATCCCGGTACCGGCGGCGGTCGCCCCGCTCACCGAACGCACGATCGACCGGGTCAGGCTGGCCGCGAACTCCCGCAGCGCGGGCGCCACATCGGCGTTCCCGTCCGCCTGCATGAAGGCCTTGAAGGTCGCGACCTGCGCGATCACCGCCCGGTCGGCGCTCTCGGTGATGCCGAAGGCGATGATGTGCGGCCGGAACGCGGCGGCGAGCAGGTCCTGGTAGGGCTGCTCCCAGTCGGTGTCGGTCGGCTCGCCGTCGGAGAGGAAGAAGACCACTGGACGGTAGACGTCGTGGCCCTCCGCCTTCAGCTCCTTCACGTCCCGCTCGATCGCCCGGCGGAGCAGGTCGAAGGCTCTGCCGTAGGACGTCAGGCCGGAGGCCTCCAGGGCCGGCAGCTCCTCGAGGTCGCTCAGGTCGACCAGCGGCTGGAGTTCATGGGCGTCGGTGGAGAAGCCGATCAGCCCGAACCGGGTCTTGTCGGCGACGGTCGGGTTGGTGCTGATCTCCTGGTGGAGCTCGAACAGCGCCTTGTTGAGGGTGTCGATGTACAGGGCCATGGACGAGGACTCGTCGCAGACGGCGTAGAACGGGAGGATCTGCACTGCACTTCTCCTTCGAACGGCAGGGCGTCGGCGGTCGGCCGCTGTGGCGGTCAGCCGGTGTAGAAGTAGATCTCCAGCGAGGCGTGCCGGGGGTTGTCCGCGAGCGAGATGAAGTCCCGGGCGGTGGTGCCCCGGAACATCTCCGGACGGGCTTGCGCCAGCAGGCCGTTGACGGTGTGGGCGTAGGCCTGGCCGGCGCCCGGGTCGCGGTTGCTGCCGAAGGTGAGGACCACGGCGGCCTGCCGTCCGGCGTACGGCTCGGTGGCGGTGCGGATCTGCGCGGCCAGGCCCGTCGTGTCCGCGGCGTCCCCGGTCACGTCGACGGTGACCGGGTCGTGCTCGACCCCGCGCGGCCCGGTCGGGGTGGGGGCGGGGAGCGGCGCGGCGCTCGCGGTGGCGCTCGCGCTCGGGGTGGCGGTGGGCGTCCCGGCGGCCCGTTCGGCGGCCACCGGGTCGCCCTGGTCGCCCATCGCGACCAGGGCGAGCACCAGCAGCATGTCGGCGAACAGCCAGCCGACCAGGTGGGTGCCGCGGAGGCCGGGCCGTGCGGTCCGGAACCGGCCCCTCATCGGCCCTGCCCGTGCACCGGCACCTCGTCCAGCTCCAGCAGCGTCCGGTCGTCCAGGTCGCCGGCCGTACTGCCGCCCGTACCGCCGGCGGCGGCGGTGCCCCGGGAGCGGGCGGCGCCCTCGTCGGGTCCTGGGCCGGCGGAGGTCTTCACCATCACGATCCCCGGGGACCCGTCGCTCCGCCGGTCGGCCGCCGCGTCCAGCCGGGCCGCCGCCGCGGTCGCCGCCGAGGCCGCGGCGGCGACCCGGTCCGCCATCGCCACGACCTCCCGGGCCAGGCCGTCGAGCCGCTCCAGCACCTGCCCGCCGACGTCCGCGACGGTCTCCGCGCCGGTGGTGAAGCCGCGCTGGGCGACCGCGAGGTCCCGCACCGCGTCCTCCACCCGCTCCCCGGCGTCCACGAGTCCGGTGCCGACCCGGTCGGTGGCCTGCCGGACCAGGTCGACCGCGTCGGCGGCCTGCCTGCCGCTCCGGTGGACCAGGCTGTCGGTGGCCGCCGCGCCGTCCCGGACGGTCTCGGCGAGCCGGTCCCCGCTGTCCTTCACCGCCCGGCCGACGCCGTCGACGGCCCGGCCGATGCCGTCGACCGCCTTCTCCACGCCGTCGACGGCCCGGCGCAGCGGGTCCACCGTCTCGCCCGCCTCGGCCAGCCGCTGCTCGGCCCCGGCGACCGAGCGTTCGACGGCCAGTGCCGCCGTGCTCAGCTCGCGCTGGGTGTCGGCGGCCTGCCGGGCGAGCCGTTCCAGGGTCTCCGCCGCGCCGGTGAGCTCGGCCGCGAAGCGCTGCGGCGTCGAACGGCGGCGCTCGTTCAGCACCAGCTGGGCCCGGGTGAGCAGCGGGGCCAGCTCCGCCAGCAGGTCCTCCGCCTCGGCCTCGGCCGCCGCCTCGCGGCGCTCGGTGCCCGCCCGGCGCAGGCCGTGCGCGACGGACAGGGCCAGCAGCAGCGCGATGAACAGGGTCGCGGACCGCGCGATGTCGCCGAAGCCGGCCCAGCCGGGCAGGCGGCCCTCGAAGCCGGTCTGCCAGAGCTGGAGGAAGGGCCGCGCGGCCTGCCGGGGGTCCGCGCCGATCAGTGCCCGGTAGGCACTGCTGGCCTGCATCAGCCCGCCCCAGGTGACCAGCAGCGGGACGAACACCAGCCCGCCGAGCGCCACTTCGGCCCAGGACCAGAACCTCGGCGCGGGCCGGGGCCGGACCGCGGCCCGTACGCTCTCCGGCCGGACGAAGCTGTGCACCAGGTCGAGTTCGGTCCAGCGGTCCAGGTCGCCGGCCCCGGAGAGCGCCAGACCCAGTTCGCGGAGCTCCTCCCGACGGTGCGCCAGTCCGGGGCGGTCGGCCAGCGCCCGCAGTTCGCCCCCGAGCGCGGTGCGGTCCAGCAGCTGGCCTGGGGTCATGAGGGCTCCTTCGTACGCGCCGCCGCGGAGCGGGCACGCCCGTGCCCCGGTGCGGCGCGCGGGCGTGCCCCGCCCGCGCGGCCTCCCCCCGTGGCCGGAAACCGACCACGCCGCTCCGCGCGGCAGCGTAGCGCAGAACAGGCCACCGGGACTTGGCAGTTCGGAAAGGTCGCGACCCTTTCCGCGCCCGCGCCCGGCGTGCGCGGGCGGTCAGCCGAGGCGGGCTGTCAGCCGTTCCACGAGGGCCGGCAGGGCGGTCGAGATCG
This sequence comes from Streptomyces sp. NRRL S-495, assembly GCF_000966955.1. Classification (NCBI taxonomy): domain Bacteria; kingdom Bacillati; phylum Actinomycetota; class Actinomycetes; order Kitasatosporales; family Streptomycetaceae; genus Streptomyces; species Streptomyces sp. NRRL S-495. Next base: position 61,156 of record NZ_JZWY01000017.1, on the reverse strand, counting down.
GCTCCCGGACGACCTCCTCGGCGGCCTCGTCGAGCGGCGTCGGCTCGCCGTTCACCACGATCAGCCGGGCACCGGCCCGCACCGCGTCGTACGGCAGCGCGGCCACCGGGTAGACCTTCAGGCTGGTGCCGACGGCGATGAACAGCTCGCAGGCCGTGCTGATCGCCTCCGCCTGCCGGAGCACCTCGGTGTCCAGCTGCTCGCCGAACATCACGGTGCGCGGGCGCAGGATCCCGCCGCAGGCCCGGCAGGCCGGATCCGGCTCGCCCGCCGCGACCCGCTCCAGGGCCTCTTCCATCGGCCCGGTCGCGCGGCAGTCCACGCACTGCACTTCCCTTGCGGTGCCGTGGAGTTCGAGCACCTTGCGCGGGGTCTGCCCGGCCCGCTGGTGCAGTCCGTCGACGTTCTGGGTGAGGACCCGCAGCGGCAGCCCGGACCGCTCCAGCGCCACCAGCGCCCGGTGCCCGGCGTTCGGCTCGGCGGCGAGCGCGCCGGTCGCGGCCCGCATCCGCCACGCCTCGCGGCGGACCTCCGGATCGGACAGGTACGGGCCGACGGTGACCAGCCGCTGCGCGCCCGGGTCGCGCTGCCACAGGCCGTTCGGGCCGCGGTAGTCGGGGATGCCGGAGTCGGTGGAGATCCCGGCGCCGGTGAGTACGGCGATCAGCGGGCGCTTGGCGTTCATGGCCGGGACGCTACGGTCCCCGCCGACCGCCCGCCACCGAAAATCCGCCCGGGGCGGGGGTGCCGGGCGCCGGGGGTCAGCGTTCGACGGCCTTGGCGAGGATCTCCGGGAGGCGCTCCAGCAGCCGCCCGGCGGCGAGGCGCAGCCCGAGGGCGGCGACGGCGGCGCCGTAGAGGGGGCCGGCGAGCAGCAGCGGCCAGGTGGCGGCGCCGGTGGCGAGGGCCCAGACCAGGTAGCCGACGACCGGGGCGGCGACGAGGGCGCTGCCGAACATCGAGCCGAAGCTGTTCAGCATCACCAGCCCGCCCTGGCCCGGGGCGGCGTTGCGCATCGGGTTGTTGTCGGCGGGCATGGTGTACGGCGCGAGCACGCTGAGCACGGCGCCGATCGCGAGGCCGCTGCCGAGCAGGGCGAACGCGACGCCGACGGCGGCCGGCAGCCCGGACCAGTCGCCGGTGGCGGCGGCCAGCACCAGGGCGAGCACCAGGGTGACCGGGACGGCGTAGGAGAGGACGGCGTACGCCCGCCCGCGCAGCTCGTCCCGGGCGTCCGCCGGGGTGAGCAGGGTGGCCGCGACCATCCAGAACGCGGAGCCGTCCATGCCGAACAGGTTGAGCATCTGCAGCCCGAGGAACATCCCGGTCATCGCCACCAGGTAGACCGTCGACCAGCCCTGGACGATCGACAGCACGCAGATCACCAGCGTCATCCCGATGCTGGTGAAGACGGCGGCCTTGGCCCGCGGCTCGCGCCAGGCGTAGCGCAGGTGGCGCTGCATCACCGCGCCGGTCCGGCCCTCCGGCAGGAAGCGCGGGCCGCGCCGCGCCCGCTGCACGCCGCGGACGACCTCCACCGTCGAGGCGTCCGCGGTGACCATCAGCTGCTGCAGGCTGGCGCGCCACCACCGCAGCAGCAGGAGGAGCAGCGCGGCGGTCGCGGCGAGCTGGAGCAGTGCGAGCGGCCACCGGCCCTCGCCCGCGGTGCGGGTCGCGTCGACGGCGCTCACCGGCGGGATCCAGCGCAGCACGGCGGCGAAGGGGGCCAGCGGGCCGAGGTCGGCGCCGTTCTCGCCGGCCTTGCCGAAGACGCTCTGCGAGCCGAGGTTGGCGAGCTGCGCCAGCAGCGCGAAGAGCAGGCCGCCGAAGACGGCGAAGTCCTTGCCGCGCCGGCTGGACAGCAGCCGGGCGTTGCCGGCGGCGACCGCGCGGGAGAGCGTCACCACGGTGAGCACCGCGAGCGGCACCCCGACCGCGCCGGCCACCGCCGAGGCGGCGCCGTGCGCGCCGGACAGCGCGGCGCCGGTGAGCAGCACCAGGCTGATCAGCGGTCCGGGGCCGAGCAGCGCGGCCAGCACCGAGCCGCGCAGCAGCGGTCCGGGCCGCAGCGGCAGCATGGTGAGCCGGGTGGGATCGGCGCTCTCGTCGCTGGCGAAGAGGAACAGCGGGATCGCGGCCCAGCCGAGGGTGAGCGCGCCGGCCAGGACGACGCCCGCGTCACCGGCGGCGCCGTGCTCGACGTGGTCGTGGAGGATCGTCAGCAGCAGGGCGATGCCGGTCGCGAACAGCAGGCCGACGGCGGCGCCGAGCACGTAGAGGGCGGCGCGGCCGCGGCTGCGGCGCAGTCCGTTGCGCAGCAGCCGGAGCTTGAGCGAGACCAGGGTGCGGACGACCGTCCGGTCGTCCGGGATCCCGGCCGTCGGGAGCGGGGCGGCAGCCGGGAGCGGCGCCGGGGCCGGGAGCGGGGCGGGGGAGGAGCTCACCGCTCGCCCCCGCCGAGCCAGTCGAGCGAGCGGCCGTCGTCCTCGCGGACGCCGATCAGGTCCAGGAACGCCTCGTGCAGGCTGCGCCCGCCGCGGACGGCGTCGAGCGGGCCCTGGGCGATGACCCGGCCGGCGCTGATGACGGCGACCCAGTCGCAGAGCTGCTCGACCAGCTCCATCACATGGCTGGAGAAGACGACGGTGGAGCCGGCCGCCGCGTACCGCTTGAGCACACCGCGGATGGTCTGGGCGGAGACCGGGTCGACGCCCTCGAACGGCTCGTCGAGGAAGAGCACGTCCGGGTTGTGCAGCAGGGCGGCGGCGAGGCCGATCTTCTTGCGCATGCCGGTGGAGTAGTCGGCGACCAGCTTGTCGGCGTGGTCGGCGAGGTCGAGGACGGCGAGCAGCTCCTCGGCGCGGCGGTCGACCTCGGCGCCCGGCAGTCCGCGCAGCCGGCCGTTGTACTGGAGCAGCTCGCGGCCGCTGAGCCGCTCGAACATGCGCAGGCCCTCGGGCAGGATGCCGATCCGGGCCTTGGCGGTGACCGGGTCGGCCCAGACGTCGGCGCCGTGGATGAGCACGGTCCCCTGGTCGGGCCGGAGCAGGCCGGTGACCATCGACAGCGTGGTGGTCTTGCCGGCGCCGTTCGGGCCGACCAGTCCGATGAACGCCCCGGTCGGCAGCTCCAGGCCGAGCCCGGCGACGGCGGCCTGGCTCCCGAAGTGCTTCCACAGGCCCCGGATGGACACGGCGGAGGGCACGGCCGGGGGCACGGGGGTGGTCGGGTCGGGGGACGGCGGCGGCGCCGAGGCCTGCATGGCGGCTCTCTCTGCTGGTGGTCGGAGCGGTCGGGCCGATGGTCGTTCCATGATCGAAACGGGCCCGACGACAGCCTGCCACCGCCCGGCCCGGCCTGTCTCCTGTGGCGATGCCCCAGGTGTGTCGGGACCAAACGGGTGAACGGTGCGGCGCGGGAGGACGGGCGGAACCGGAGGTGTACCGGATCGGGAGAATCGGCAACTACTCGGAGCCCCCGTTCGTCCTGCACTATGAGAGTCCGACGTACGGGGGGACTCCGTGGTCGCGCGGGGGTAACGGGAGGTGGCGGATGGCCGTTCAGCCGTGGGGTGAGCAGGAGTTCGGGGCGGCCCGGCCGCCGGTTCCGGGCCCGCCCCCGATGCCGTACCCCGCGATGCCGCCGGCCGCCGTGCCCCAGGCCGCGATGCCGCAGGTCGCGATGCCTCAGTCGGCGATGCGGGCGGCGACCGCGGACCGCGAGCGCACGGTGGACGTGCTGAAGGCCGCGTTCGCCGAGGGCCGGCTCAGCGCCGCCGAGTACGGCGAGCGCTTCGAGGCGGCCAGCACCGCGCAGACCTACGGCCAGCTCGCCCGGCTCGTCGCCGACCTGCCGGCCGGGCCGATGGTCGCCCCGCAGATGACGGTGGCGCAGGCCGGACCGGTCCTGGTCCCGGTGCCGCCGACCTTCCTGGCCCCGCCGCCGCAGCGGCGGACCAACGCCGTGGCGGTCACCTCGCTGGTCCTCGGCCTGCTCTGCGTGCCGACCGGCGGCCTGCTGGGGGTGCCGGCCGTGATCACCGGTCACATCGGACGCCGGCAGGTGGCCGAGCGGAACGAGGACGGCGACGGGATGGCCGTCACCGGGATCGTCTTCGGCTGGCTGTCGATCGCCTTCTGGGCGACGATCATGATGACGGTGGCCGTCTTCGGCTGACGGGGCCGGCCCGGGGGTGCCGCGACGGACCGGGCGACCCCTCCGGCCAGGTGTGACGGGTAGGTGAAGGTCCGGGTGAACCGCCGTGGGGACCAAGCCTTAGGATGCCGGGAAGGCTGCCCCGGACCTCGTGCCCGGGGCGGTTCCATGAGACGCGATCTCATTCCCGCCGGTACCTGCTCGAAGGACCTCGACGGGCGGTGACAGTGCCGCCAGGGAGAAAGTCCGGTGACGGGCTCGATGCTGACACGAAGAGACGGCAGTGACTCCTAATCCCAACCGACCGATGACGAAGACCTTCAAGCGGATAGCCGACCGCCTGGTGAACTCCCCGCGACGGCTGTGGGGGATCTCGTTCCTCCTGTTCGTCCTCCTCGGTTCGGCCTGGTCGGTGTCCACCCCGATGGGCGGCTCGCCGGACGAGTACGCGCACCTGGTGCGGGCCGCCGCGGTCGCCCGCGGGCAGCTCAACGGCACCGAGGTGATGGTCAAGCACCAGGTCGCCGGCATGGACGGCCAGTTCGCCGAGACCGGCGTCCAGCTGCCCGAGTGGTACCGCGAGCTGTCCACCCGTCACACCTGCTACGCCTTCCAGCAGTGGCAGTCGGCCGACTGCGCCCCGGCGCTGGGCACCTCGGAGAAGATCGTCGAGGTGACCACCGCGGCCGGTCGCTACAACCCGCTGTACTACACCCTGGTCGGCTGGCCGAGCCGGATCGTCTCCGGCGAACCCGGGCTGTACCTGATGCGACTGGCCTCCGCGGTGTTCTGCGCCGCGCTGCTGGCCAGCGCCGTGGTCGCGGCCGCCGAGTGGCGCCGGCGGGGGATCGTGATCGCGGGGCTGCTCGCCGCCCTGACGCCGACGACCCTCTACATGGGCGGGGTGGTGAACCCCAGCGGTCCCGAGATCGCCGCCGGCGTCCTGGTCTGGAGCGCCGCGCTGCCGATGTTCATGGCGCCCGACCGCGTCCTGCTGAACCGCCGGCTGCTGAGGCTGGGGGTCGGCGGCCTGGTGCTGATCAACATCCGCCCGCTGGGCCTGGTCTGGTTCGCCGGCGCGGTCGCCTGCGCACTGCTGCTGACCCAGCGCTCCGCCATCCGCATGGTGGTGCGGACGAGGGCGACCTGGGTGTGCGCGGCGGCCCTCGCGGCGAGCACCGGCGTCGCCATGGCCTGGTCGATGGCGCACCCGGACAACTCGGTGATCGAGATCCCGGACTGGTTCACCCCGCTGAATGCCGCGCGGCTGACCTTCGACCACTCGCTGATCTTCATCCACCAGATGATCGGCGACTTCGGCTGGCTGGACACCCCGGCCCCGGCGATCACCTGGCTGCTCTGGCCGGCCGCGATCATCCTGCTGATCCTGCTGGCGCTCTGCTTCGGCCGTCCGCGCCAGGCCCTCGTGGTGATCGCCGTCATGGTCGCGCTGATCGCGGTGCCGGTGGCCGCCCAGTCGATCCAGGCGAGCAAGCTCGGCATGGTCTGGCAGGGCCGCTACCTGCTGCCCTTCATGGTCGGCCTGCCGATGACGGCGGCGGCCGTGGCAGCCCTGCGGGTGCCCTCCGGCGGGCTGCCGTGGCGGCGGCTGATCGGCTGGATGGCGCTGACGCTGACCGTGGCGAACGTCTCGGCCTTCCTCTGGACGCTGCGCCGCAACGCCGTCGGCACCGGCGGCTCGTTCTTCATCCACCCCGCGCACTGGTCGCCGCCGGGCACCTGGCTGCTCTGGCTGCTGGTCTACGGCATCGGCGCGACCGGCCTGGCCGTGATCGCCCTGGCCGGCGACCGGGCGCCGACCCCGCCGGCGACCCCGCGGCCCCCGGCGGACGGGGAGCGGTCGGTGCGTCCGGTGGGTCACCGCCCGATGACTCCGGTCGGCTGAGCGCGGGACGAGTTGCGCGGCACGCCGTGAGGGAGTGTGCTATAAGCATCGGCCGTGGTGTCGGGGACCCCGGCGCCACGGCCATGACCTGCGATGTTCCATTTGTTTTGACCGAGCCCGATGCGCTAGGTACGCTCTGACCTTGTGCCTGGGGTGTCCCCGGGTCCTTGTGCGTGCATGCACACCGGTCGCCGCGCCGAGCCGGAGCGCCTTTTACGGCGCGCCGCGCGTAGAGCGCCGTCGCTGTACATCAGCCCATGGGATTCCGTGCCGGAAAAAACCCAACACACCCGACCGCGTGGGTCGAACCACGGGGCCGTGTGCGAGGGAACACCGCAGGTTAGTTCCACCAAGCCTTGGCACACAGAAAACGGAGAAACGGTGCCTACGATCCAGCAGCTGGTCCGAAAGGGCCGGCAGGACAAGGTCGAGAAGAACAAGACTCCCGCGCTGAAGGGTTCCCCGCAGCGCCGTGGGGTCTGCACGCGTGTGTACACGACCACCCCGAAGAAGCCGAACTCGGCCCTTCGTAAGGTCGCCCGTGTGCGCCTCACCAGCGGGATCGAGGTCACCGCTTACATCCCGGGCGAGGGCCACAACCTGCAGGAGCACTCCATCGTGCTGGTGCGCGGTGGTCGTGTGAAGGACCTTCCTGGTGTCCGCTACAAGATCATCCGCGGTTCGCTCGACACCCAGGGTGTCAAGAACCGCAAGCAGGCTCGCAGCCGCTACGGCGCCAAGAAGGAGAAGTAAGAATGCCTCGTAAGGGCCCCGCCCCGAAGCGCCCGGTCATCATCGACCCGGTCTACGGCTCCCCGGTCGTCACCCAGCTGGTCAACAAGATCCTGCTGCACGGCAAGCGCTCCACCGCCGAGCGGATCGTCTACGGCGCCCTCGAGGGCGTCCGTGAGAAGAGCGGCGCCGACCCGGTCGTCACGCTGAAGCGTGCGCTGGAGAACGTCAAGCCCGCCCTCGAGGTCAAGTCCCGCCGTGTCGGTGGCGCGACCTACCAGGTTCCGGTCGAGGTCCGCCCGGGCCGCGCCAGCACCCTGGCGCTGCGCTGGATGGTCGGCTACTCGCGCGCCCGTCGCGAGAAGACCATGACCGAGCGCCTGATGAACGAGATCCTCGACGCCAGCAACGGCCTGGGCGCTTCCGTGAAGCGTCGCGAGGACACCCACAAGATGGCCGAGTCCAACAAGGCCTTCGCGCACTACCGCTGGTAGTCCGTACCCCGTCACTAGACAGAGAGAGAACGAGCCACCATGGCTGCAACCTCCCTTGACCTCGCCAAGGTCCGCAACATCGGGATCATGGCGCACATCGACGCGGGCAAGACCACCACCACCGAGCGGATCCTGTTCTACACCGGCGTGTCGTACAAGATCGGTGAGGTCCACGATGGCGCTGCCACCATGGACTGGATGGAGCAGGAGCAGGAGCGCGGCATCACGATCACGTCGGCCGCGACGACCTGTCACTGGACCGTCGACGATGCCGACCACACCATCAACATCATCGACACCCCGGGTCACGTCGACTTCACCGTCGAGGTGGAGCGTTCGCTCCGCGTCCTCGACGGTGCCGTGACGGTGTTCGACGGTGTCGCCGGTGTCGAGCCCCAGTCCGAGACCGTGTGGCGGCAGGCTGACCGCTACGGCGTCCCGCGCATCTGCTTCATCAACAAGCTGGACCGCACGGGCGCCAACTTCTTCTTCTGCGTCAAGACCATCGTGGACCGCCTCGGCGCGACCCCGCTGGTCATGCAGCTGCCGATCGGTGCCGAGTCGGACTTCCAGGGCGTTGTCGACCTGGTCCGCATGAAGGCGCTGGTCTGGTCCGCCGAGGCGGCCAAGGGCGAGATGTACGACATCGTCGACATCCCGGCCGAGCTGCAGGAGCAGGCGGACGAGTACCGCGAGCAGCTGATCGACACCGTCTCGAACGTCAGCGACGAGATCATGGAGCTCGCCCTCGAGGGCGAGGACATCCCGGTCGAGCTGCTGCAGGACGCGATCCGCAAGGGCACCCTGAACTCGGACTTCACCCCGATCTTCTGTGGTACCGCGTTCAAGAACAAGGGCGTTCAGCCCCTGCTCGACGCCGTCGTCAAGTACCTGCCGTCCCCGCTGGACATCGAGTCCATCGAGGGCACCAAGCCGGGCGACGACACCGTCAAGATCTCCCGCAAGGCCTCGGACGACGAGCCGCTCGCCGCGCTCGCGTTCAAGATCATGTCGGACCCGCACCTCGGCAAGCTCACCTTCGTCCGGGTCTACTCGGGCCGCCTGGAGTCCGGCACCTCGGTGCTGAACGCCGTCAAGGGCAAGAAGGAGCGCATCGGCAAGATCTACCGCATGCACGCGAACAAGCGTGAGGAGATCGACTCGGTGGGCGCCGGCGACATCATCGCCGTCATGGGCCTGAAGCAGACCACCACCGGTGAGACGCTGTCCGACGAGAAGAACCCGGTCATCCTGGAGTCCATGGACTTCCCGGCCCCGGTCATCCGCGTCGCGATCGAGCCCAAGTCCAAGGGTGACCAGGAGAAGCTGGGTGTTGCCATCCAGCGTCTCGCCGAGGAGGACCCGTCCTTCCAGGTCAACACGGACGAGGAGACCGGCCAGACCATCATCGCGGGTATGGGCGAGCTGCACCTCGAGGTGCTCGTCGACCGTATGCGCCGTGAGTTCAAGGTCGAGGCCAACGTCGGCAAGCCGCAGGTCGCGTACCGCGAGACGATCCGTCAGGCCGTCGAGCGCATCGACTACACCCACAAGAAGCAGACCGGTGGCTCCGGTCAGTTCGCCAAGGTGCAGATCGCGATCGAGCCGCTCGAGCAGGCCGAGGGCTACGAGTTCGTCAACCTGGTCACCGGTGGCCGCGTGCCGCGGGAGTACATCCCGTCGGTCGACGCCGGCTGCCAGGAGGCCATGGAGTTCGGTATCCTCGCCGGCTACCCGCTCCAGGGCGTTCGCGTGAAGCTGCTCGACGGTGCGGCGCACGACGTCGACTCGTCCGAGCTCGCGTTCAAGATCGCCGGCTCGATGGCCTTCAAGGAAGGCGCCCGGAAGGCCAAGCCGGTCCTCCTGGAGCCGATGATGGCCGTCGAGGTCACCACGCCCGAGGACTACATGGGCGACGTGATCGGCGACATCAACTCTCGCCGTGGCCAGATCCGGTCCATGGATGAGCGTCACGGTGCCCGCGTCGTCACGGCGCTGGTGCCCCTCTCCGAGATGTTCGGCTACGTCGGTGACCTGCGCAGCAAGACCTCTGGTCGCGCGAGCTACTCGATGCAGTTCGACTCGTACGCCGAGGTTCCGAGGAACGTCGCGGACGACATCATCGCGAAGGCCAAGGGCGAGTAACGTCCCGACTTTCGGGACAACAGCCACCCCTTAGGCTATTGGGAGGCAACCCGGGAGGATCCGGTCGGATCCTCCCGGGGCCTCCGGCCCCCCACCCAGTGGGACGGCACGGGGTGTCCTCCGGACAGCCCACACAAAACATCAAAGACCAACTGACGTCACCACGGCGTACAGAACTGTCCTCAGGAGGACTCAGTGGCGAAGGCGAAGTTCGAGCGGACGAAGCCCCACGTCAACATCGGCACCATCGGTCACATCGACCACGGTAAGACCACGCTGACCGCGGCCATTACCAAGGTGCTGCACGACGCGTACCCGGACATCAACCCCTTCACGCCGTTCGACCAGATCGACAAGGCGCCGGAGGAGCGGCAGCGCGGTATCACCATCTCCATCGCGCACGTCGAGTACCAGACCGAGGCGCGTCACTACGCCCACGTCGACTGCCCGGGTCACGCGGACTACATCAAGAACATGATCACCGGTGCCGCCCAGATGGACGGCGCCATCCTGGTGGTCGCCGCCACCGACGGCCCGATGCCGCAGACCAAGGAGCACGTCCTCCTGGCCCGCCAGGTCGGCGTCCCCTACATCGTTGTCGCCCTGAACAAGGCCGACATGGTGGACGACGAGGAGATCCTGGAGCTCGTCGAGCTCGAGGTCCGCGAGCTGCTCTCCGAGTACGAGTTCCCGGGCGACGACCTGCCGGTCGTCCGCGTCTCCGCGCTGAAGGCCCTCGAGGGCGACGCCGAGTGGGGCGAGAAGCTCCTCGGCCTGATGCACGCCGTCGACGAGAACATCCCCACCCCGGCCCGCGCCGTGGACCAGCCGTTCCTGATGCCGATCGAGGACGTCTTCACGATCACCGGTCGTGGCACCGTCGTCACCGGTCGTATCGAGCGTGGCATCCTCAAGGTCAACGAGACCGTCGACATCATCGGCATCAAGACCGAGAAGACCACCACCACGGTCACCGGCATCGAGATGTTCCGCAAGCTGCTCGACGAGGGCCAGGCCGGTGAGAACGTCGGTCTGCTGCTCCGCGGCATCAAGCGCGAGGACGTCGAGCGCGGCCAGGTCATCATCAAGCCGGGTTCGGTCACGCCGCACACCGACTTCGAGGCCCAGTCCTACATCCTGTCGAAGGACGAGGGTGGCCGTCACACCCCGTTCTTCAACAACTACCGCCCGCAGTTCTACTTCCGTACCACGGACGTGACCGGCGTCGTGACCCTCCCCGAGGGCACCGAGATGGTCATGCCGGGCGACAACACCGGCATGACGGTCGCGCTGATCCAGCCGATCGCCATGGAGGAGGGCCTGAAGTTCGCCATCCGTGAGGGTGGCCGGACCGTCGGCGCCGGCCAGGTCACCAAGATCATCAAGTAATTGATGCTCTGACCTGTCGACCCCGGTCGAGGAGGGCTTGACGAGGACCCCTGGGTCCTCGTCAAGCCCTCTGTCATTGGCAAAACATTTGGTCAACTAGGATCGCTCCGTACCGGCGGGACATCGGCCGTACGGACTGTCCGACGCAGGGGATGGGATTCAGGGTCTCGATGGAAAGACTCCGCACCATGATGGCCGCGCGTTCCTCGGTCGAGGAGGACACTCCCGAGGACCCGGCGGCCGGCTCCCGCCCCCCGGCCCGCAGGCCGGCCCGCAGCCTTCCGGTCCTGGCCGGTGCCCTGGCCGCCGGCTGGGTGCTGCCCGCCGCACTGATCTCGCTCGGCCTCGGGATCCTGGTCCTGCCGCTGCTGGTCCTGGCGGTCGCCTCGCTGCTCCGGATCGGCGGCGTGCTGCTCGACCGGCTGGTGGCCGCGGCCCTGGTCGTGGCCGGCGGCGTGCTCGTGCTCGGGCTGCTGTTCTCGCTCTGGCCCTGGGGCATCGACCCGATCCCGACCTCGGGCGGACTCTTCACCGTCGTGGTCCTCACCGGCTGGCTCGGCCGCCGGGTCCCGCGGCTGCCGCTGCGGTTCCGGCCCTCCGACCTGATGGTGGTCGGCACCACGTACGTGATGTGGCACTACCTGTACAAGCCGCTGATCGGCAAGGGGCCGGGCTGGCGCCTGGAGTTCCTGACCACCGCCGAGGACCGGCTCAACCACTTCTCGTACTTCGTGGGCATCCAGCACGTCGGCGGCTACAACTTCCTGCACCAGGAGGCCGCCAAGGCGTACATGATGTCGCCCTCCGAAGCGGTCTACCCGCAGGGCACCCACTTCCTGCTCGCCTGGGTCGACTCGCTGGTGCGGTCCGCCGCGGACCTCGGCGCGCCGCTCGACACCATGAACCGCTACCTGCTCTACGTGCTGGCCGCGTACGCGCTGCTGGGCACGGCCCTGGTCTGGGCGGCCCGCTGGATCGGCGGCCCGCGCCTGCGGGGCTGGCGGACGGCGGCGGTGTGCGGCACGGTCGCCGCGCTGGTGTTCTCCAGCAACTACACCGATCTGGTCATCCACGGCTTCGACTCCACCGTCGTCGGCCTGCTGATGGTGGCCCTGCTCGCGGCCTTCATGGTGCGGCCCGCGATGGGGACGGTCGAGTTCCTGCTCGTCGCGGCGCTCGGCCTGATCACCGTCACCTACGTCTACAACCTCTTCGGCGCCGTGGCCGGCCTCGCCGTGGTCGGCGCCCTGGTGGTCCACCGCCGCCGGTTCCGGCGCGCGCACTGGCTGCGCTACGCCCTGGCCGCCGCGGTCGCGCTCGGCGTCGCGGGCCTGCCCAGCCTGGTGTCCGTGCTCTCCAAGCTCGATGTCGCCAGCACCTCCAACCTCGGCGGCCCCAGCGTCGGCGCGGACCGGGCCATCATGATCGGCGGTCTGCTGCTGGGCGCGCTGGCCGCCCTGTCGCCGAGCCTGCGGCGGACCGCGACCGGGCAGGCCCTGTTCGTGGTGGTGCTCGCCACCGGGGTCGCGGTCGGCGGCTTCGCCTGGTGGCAGATCCGCACCATCGGGCAGCTCTCCTACTACTTCGAGAAGCTGGCCGGCACCGGGATCGTGATCGCGCTGATCTCGATCGGCGCGGTCGGCCCGCTGCTGCGCACCGTCTCGCCCGCCCGGGTCCCGGTGCTGCGGCGCCGGATCAGCGACGCCGTGCTCTCGGTGCTCGCGGTGGCGACGGCGCTCAGCCTGTTCGCCGGCGTCCAGTGGGGCATGGACTCGTTCAAGGGGATGCCCTCGGTCTGGCGCAACAACCCGCTGATGGCCTGGAGCCGCGGCGACGCCTGGAGCGACATCGGCCCCCGGGAGGGCGCCACCGTGATGGGCGACCTGGACGGCATCCGGGGCCCGATGATGGTGCTCTACTCGAACGACGACTACAAGAACCTCAAGTCCACCTGGCTCGCCGCGCTGCTGCGTTCGCGCGGCGGCGACATGCTGCCGCTCTACGAGACGCACTGGGTGAACATCGGCGCCGCCGAGCGCGCCGAGCCGGAGCACAGGGCGGCGATGGAGCACGTCAGGAAGGCCGCCGAGAGGCTGGGCGAGCCGATGACCGTGGTGGTGGCCGACCAGGCGACCGGCGACCGGATGCGCCGTGAGCTCGTGGGCTTCCAACCGCAGATCACGGTCGTGGTCAAGCCGGGCAACAACTGGGTCCACCCGTGGGAGCGGAGCTTCCCCGGGGTCTGACCCCCGACCGGCACCCGGAGCCGTTCCCGCCGCGACCGGCGGGGACGGCTCTCATGCACTGCTCATCCGGTCTCATTCCGGGCTCAGCACCGGCTGCTAGGGTCGGCCACGATCCAGCAGCCCCGGCCGAAAGCGGGACCAACTCATGTCGACAGCGCCGCAGTTGTCGGTCGTCATGCCGATCTACAACGAGCAGGAGGCGCTGCCGAGGACCGTCGAGCGGCTGCGGCCGATCCTCGACGCGCTCGGGGTGGGCTACGAGGTGGTCGGCATCGACGACGGCAGTACCGACGCGACCCCCGTACTGATGCAGAAGATCCGCCAGGACTGGCCGGAGTTCCGGATCATCAGGCTGGCCCGCAACTCCGGCCACCAGGCCGCCCTGAAGGCCGGCCTCGACCGCGCCCTCGGCGACTACGTGGTGAGCCTCGACGCCGACCTCCAGGACCCGCCGGAGAAGATCCCGGAGATGTTCGCGCTGGCCCGCGAGCAGAACCTCGACATCGTCTACGGGGTGCGCGGCGACCGCACCACGGACAGCTCGTTCAAGCGGCGCTCGGCCGGTGCCTACTACTGGCTGATGCGCAAGCTGGTCGGGAAGCGGATGCCCAGCCAGGCCGGCGACTACCGGCTGCTCAGCCGGGCCGCGGTGGACGCGCTCAAGGCCCTGCCCGAGCACCAGCCGGTCTACCGGCTGCTGGTGCCGTGGCTGGGCTTCCCCAGCGGGGAGGTCGTCTACGTCCGCGAGGAGCGGGTGGCCGGCACCACCCACTACCCGCTGGGGAAGATGGTCCGGCTCGCGCTGGACAGCATCGTCAACTTCTCGGCCGCCCCGCTGCGGCTGGCCACCTGGCTCGGCCTGCTGAGCTTCGCGGTGTGCCTGGTCATGAGCGTCTACACCGCCGTCGCGTTCGCCATCGGGGTCACCGTCCCCGGCTGGTCCTCGCTCTTCATGGGGATGCTGTTCCTCGGCGCGGTGCAGCTGATCTGCGTCGGCCTGCTGGGGGAGTACACCGCGCGCATCTACTCGGCGGTGCAGGCCAGACCGGCCTATTTCGTCGGCTACGACTCGGTCGACGATGAACGCCGGGACAATTCTCGATGACATTCACCGGCGATCCGGCGCCTTCGACGCCACCACCCGCACCGCCACCGGCACCGCCCGGCCGGGGTCCCCGGCGGCAGCTGCCGTCCTTCCTGGTGATCGGCGCGCTGAGCACCCTGTTCTACCTGGCGCTGTACGTGGGGCTGCGCCAGGTGTCCTCGAAACAGGTGGCCAACCTGGTCGCGCTGGCCGTGAGCGCGGTCGCCAACACGGCCGCCAACCGGCGCTTCACCTTCGGGGTGACCGGCAGCGAGGGCGCGCTGCGCCACCAGGCCCAGGGGGCGGTGGCCTTCCTGATCGCGCTCGGCCTGAGCATCGGCGCGCTGGAGCTGCTCGACCGGCTGGCGCCGACCGCCTCCCGCCCGGTCGAGGTGGCCGGGCTGGTGCTGGCGAACGGGCTCGCCACGGTGGTCCGCTTCCTGCTGCTGAAGGTCTGGGTGTTCCGGGGCCGCTGAGGCCGGTCGGTGCCCGGGACGACGGGAAGGGCCCGGCCGCGTTCGACGCGGCCGGGCCCTTCCCGTTCGGAGCGTTTCCGGATCAGGCCCGGTGGGCCTTGCCCAGCTCGGCGGTGAACGCCTTGACCGCCTTGTAGTCGGGCAGCAGGCCGCTCGCCAGCGCCTCGGCCAGCGAGGGGGCCTCGGTGTCCTTGGCGGACAGCTGCGGCACGTCGGCCGGCCACTCGATGCCCAGGTCCGGGTCCAGCGGGTGCACGCCGTGCTCGCCGGTCGGGTTGTAGGTCTCCGAGCAGAGGTAGGTCAGCGTCGCGTCGTCGCTCAGCGCGCAGAACCCGTGGCCGAGGCCCTCGGAGATGTACACCGCCTTGCGCTCGGTCTCGTCGAGCCGCACACCCTCCCAGGTGCCGAAGGTCGGCGAGCCGACCCGCAGGTCGACGATGACGTCCAGGACGGCGCCGCGCACGCAGGTGACGTACTTGGCCTGGCCGGGCGGGACGTCGGCGAAGTGGATGCCGCGGACGACGCCCCGGCTGGACAGCGACAGGTTGGCCTGCGCCAGCCGCAGCGGGTGGCCCACCACCTCGGCGAGCCGGTCGAAGCGGTACCACTCGGTGAAGTGGCCACGCGCGTCACCGTGCACCTGGGGGGTGAGCTCCCAGGCGCCCTCGATGGACAGCTCGCGAATCTTCATCGGGTGCCCTCCTCGTCCAGCAGCGCCACCAGGTACTGGCCGTAGCCGCTCTTCAGCAGCGGCTCGGCCAGCTCGCGCAGCTGGGCGTCGTCGATCAGGCCGGCCCGCCAGGCCGCCTCCTCGATGCAGCCGATCTTGAAGCCCTGGCGCTCCTCGATGACCCGGACGAACTCCGAGGCCTGCACCATCGAGACGAACGTGCCGGTGTCCAGCCAGGCGGTGCCCCGGTCGAGGATCGTCACGTGCAGGTCGCCGGCCTGGAGGTACGCCTCGTTGACCGCGGTGATCTCCAGCTCGCCGCGGGCACTCGGCTTCAGGCCGCGGGCGATCTCGACCACGCGGTTGTCGTAGAAGTACAGGCCGGGGACGGCGTACCGGGACTTGGGCTCGGTCGGCTTCTCCTCGATGGAGATGGCCTGGCCGTCCTCGTCGAACTCGACCACGCCGTAGGCGGTCGGGTCGGCCACCGGGTAGGCGAAGACCCGGCCGCCCTTGGCACCGGTGTGCTCGGAGAGCCGGGTGCCGAGACCGCTGCCGTGGAAGATGTTGTCGCCGAGGATCAGCGCGACGGACTCGTCGCCGATGAAGTCGGCACCCAGGACGAAGGCCTGGGCGATGCCCTCGGGCTTCTCCTGGACGGCGTACTCCAGGCGGAGGCCGAACTGGGAGCCGTCGCCGAGCAGGCGCTCGAACTGGTCGCGGTCGTTCGGGGTCGTGATGATCAGGATCTCGCTGATCCCGGCCATCACGAGGGTCGAGAGGGGGTAGTAGATCATCGGCTTGTCGAAGACCGGGAGGAGCTGCTTCGACACCGCTCGAGTCAGCGGCCACAGCCGGGAGCCGGTGCCGCCGGCCAGAAGGATTCCACGCATGCGTGCACCTTATGCGAGAACGGGCGGGGGGTACGGCCGGGGTCCTTGGCAGGTGCGGGACGGCGATAGACTGCGCGCATTATGCGCATCCTTGTGACCGGCGGCGCCGGGTTCATCGGGTCGGAGTTCGTCCGTCAGCTCCTCGGAGCCGACGCCGAGGCTCGGATCACCGTCTTCGACAAGCTCACCTACTCCGGTGTCGAGGCCAACCTGGCTTCCGTCGCGGGGCACAGTGGCTACACCTTCGTCCGCGGCGACATCTGCGACGCCGCGGCTGTCGACGACGTCATGCCCGGGCATGACGTCGTCGTCCACTTCGCGGCCGAGTCGCACGTGGACCGCTCCATCGCGGGCGCGGGCCCGTTCGTGCTGACCAACGTCGTCGGCACCCAGGTCCTGCTGGACGCCGCGCGCAAGCACGGCGTCGGCCGCTTCGTGCACATCTCCACCGACGAGGTGTACGGCTCGATCAGCGAGGGCTCCTGGACGGAGGAGTGGCCGCTGGTGCCGAACTCCCCGTACTCGGCCTCCAAGGCCTCCTCGGACCTGCTGGCGCTGGCCTACCACCGCACGCACGGCATGGACGTCGTGGTGACCCGCTGCTCCAACAACTACGGGCACTACCAGTTCCCGGAGAAGGTCATCCCGCTGTTCACCACCAACCTGATCGACGGCAAGAAGGTGCCGCTGTACGGCGACGGCGGCAACGTCCGCGACTGGCTGCACGTGTCGGACCACTGCCGCGGCATCGAGCTGGCCATGCGCAAGGGCCGCGCCGGCGAGGTCTACAACATCGGCGGCGGCACCGAGGCCACCAACAAGGAGCTCACCGGGCTGCTGCTGGAGGCCGCCGGGGCGGGCTGGGACATGGTCGAGCACGTCGCCGACCGCAAGGGCCACGACCTGCGCTACTCGATCGACATCAGCAAGATCCGCGAGGAGCTCGGCTACGAGCCGCAGGTCCGCTTCGAGGACGGCCTCGCCGAGACCATCACCTGGTACCGCGAGAACCGCGCCTGGTGGGAGCCGCTGAAGACGAAGGCGGCTCTGGAGAAGTGACCGGGACCTCCTCGGGTCCGGTCCGCTGGCTGGTCACCGGCGCGGCCGGGATGCTCGGCCAGGACCTGCTGACGGTCCTGGCCGGCGACCCGGCGGCCGAGGTGACCGCCCTCGGGCGGGCCGACCTCGACATCACCGACGCGGCGGCCGTGCTGGCCGCCGTCGAGGGCCACCACATCGTCGTCAACTGCGCGGCCTGGACGAACGTCGACGGCGCCGAGACGGCCGAGGAGGCCGCCACCGCCGTCAACGGCCCGGCGCCCGGCTGCTCCAGGTGTCGACCGACTACGTGCTGCCCGGAGACGCCACCGAGCCGTACGCCGAGACCGCGCCGACCGGCCCGGTCAACGCCTACGGCCGGGGCAAGCTGGTGGGGGAGCAGGCCGTGGCCGAGCTCCTTCCCGAGCACGGCTACGTGGTCCGCACCGCGTGGCTGTACGGCGAGCACGGCAAGAACTTCGTGGCCACCATGCTCCGGCTCGCCGCCCAGCGCGACAGCCTCGACGTGGTGGAGGACCAGCAGGGCCAGCCGACCTGGTCGCTGGCGCTGGCCCGGCAGCTCGTCGCGCTCGGCCTGGCCGCGCTCGCCGGGCAGGCGCCGGCCGGTGTCTACCACGGCACCGGCAGCGGCCGGACCACCTGGTACGGCCTGGCCCGGGAGGCGTACCGGCTGAGCGGGCTGGACCCGGAGCGGATCCGCCCGACCACCTCCGCCGCGTACGTCACGCCGGCCGTCCGGCCCGCGTTCAGCGTGCTCGGCCACGACCGCTGGGCCGACGCCGGGCTGAGCCCGCTGCCGGACTGGCGGGAGCAGCTGGCCGAGGCGCTCGGTACGCCGGTCTTCGCCGAGCTGGGCTCGGTGGCCCGGTCGACCGAGAGTGACAGGTCTCAGTGAAGAATCCGCTGACCAAGGTCGCCGCCGCGCTGCCGCCGGGAACCCTGGCGGTGGCCGGCGGCACCGTGGTGCTCGGGGCCGCCTCGTACATCCACCTCGGGGTGGCCGGCCACAGCCTGTCCGTCGACGACATGGCGAACGTCTCCCTGCTGTGGACGATCGTGATGTCCGTCGGGATCGGTGTGTTCTTCCCGATCGAGCAGGAACTCACCCGGATCGTCGCGGCCCGCGCCGCGCTCGGCCACGGCGCGGCACCGGTGCTGCGCCGTGCCACGCTGCTGACCGGCGGGATCCTCGGTGTCGTCCTGCTGGCGCTCGGCATCGGCTCGCGGAAGATCGCCGATGTGATGTTCCACGGCGACCGCTCGCTGGTGCTGGCCCTCGGCGGCGCGTTCGCCGGCATGGCCGTCTGCTACCTCACCCGCGGTGTGCTGGCCGGCCTCGGCCGGTTCGGTGCCTACGGCACCCAGCTCGGCATCGACGGCGGCCTGCGGATCGGACTGGCCTTCGGCGCCGGCCTGGCCGGGGTGCACTCCGCGCTGGCGTTCAGCCTGATCCTCGCCCTGGCGCCGGTCGCGGCCACCGTGCTGACGCTGCCGCCGCTGTTCAAGGCGGTCCGGCCCGGCCCGCGGATCCCCTGGTCCGAGCTCTGCTCCGGCCTCGGCCTGCTGATCTGCTCGACCCTGCTGTCGCAGGTCGTGGTGAACGCCGCGGTGGTGAGCACCAAGCTGCTCGCCCCGGAGGAGTCGGCCCTGATCGCGGCGCTGCTCAACGCGCTCGTGCTGGCCCGGGTCCCGCTCTTCGTTTTCGGCTCGCTCCAGGCCTCGCTGCTCAGCGGCCTCTCCGCGGCGATCGCGGTGGGCGACCGCGCGGCCTTCACCGGTATGCTTCGCCGGATCGGCGTCGTGGTCGGCGGTCTCGGTCTGCTCGGCGGAATCCCGGCGGTGCTCCTCGGACCCCGGCTGATCCAGGTGCTGTTCGGGGCCGAGCCGGTGCTCGGCCACCTCGACTTCTTCTGGATGTCCGCCGGTACCGTGGCGTACATGTTCGCGATGGTGCTGGGTCAGGCGCTGATGGTATTCAAGCGGCACAACCTGCAGCTGCTCTGCTGGGCGCTCGGCACCGGCGTGCTCGCCGGCATCACCTTCATGCCCGGCGAGGTCGCCACCCGGGTGGTGGTGGCGTACACCGCCGGATCGGTGGCGACCGTGCTCGGTATGCTTGCCGCTCTCAGGCGCAGCTTCCCCGGTTCGACGGCGAACCAGGCCGGTCCCGCGCCGAGTACGTCGGAGCAGGCTGTGCCCACCATGAGTGCCCGGGTGAGCGGCGAATGACCGTCTCGCCCCCCGACATACGGATTTTTGCCGCGCACGAGCGCGGGAGACACCACGAACATGGAGCCCCCATGTCCCAGTACGACGATGTCTGGCTGGTGATCCCGGCCTACAACGAAGGCCAGGTGATCGCTGACGTTGTGGAGGGAGCGCGCAAGACGTTCCCGAACATCGTTGTGGTCGACGACGGCAGCGCCGACGACTCCGCCAAGCACATTATGAGCACCGGCGCGCACCTGGTGCGGCACCCGGTCAACCTCGGCCAGGGCGCCGCACTGCAGACCGGGCTGGCCTACGCCCTGGCCCAGCAGGGCGCCAAGTACTTCGCCACCTTCGACGCGGACGGCCAGCACCAGACCGCCGACGTCGAGAAGATGGTCGCGCTGCTGCGCACCGGTGAGGCCGACGTGGTCCTCGGTTCGCGCTTCATCGAGCAGAACGGCCAGGTGCCGTGGATCAAGCGCGTGGTCCTGCGGACCGCCGCGACGGTCAGCCCCACCGCCCGCAAGCTCAAGCTGACCGACTCGCACAACGGCCTGCGCGTGCTCAACCGTGAGGCGGCCGGCCGGCTGCGGATCACCATGAACGGCATGGCCCACGCCTCGGAGATCGTCAGCTTCCTGGCCGGCGCAGACCTGCGGGTCGCCGAACTCCCGGTCGACATCCTGTACACCGACTACTCACGCGCCAAGGGTCAGTCCCTGATCAACGGCGTCAACATCATCTTCGACATCTCGCTTCGGGAGCGTGGCCGCCGATGAACTACTTCTGGATCCAGTTGGTCCTGATCGCTGGCGCGGTCATCCTCGCGTTCATGTTCATCCGGCGCTGGGACGCCGCGAACACCCGCGCCTGGAAGCGCATCGCGTTCTCGGTCTTCGTGGTCGCGAACATCTACGCGATCCTGCGCCCCAGCGACGTCACCTGGTTCGCCCACAAGATGGGCGTCGGCCGCGGCACCGACCTGGTGCTGTACGTGATGGTCCTGGCCATGGGCTTCCTGACCCTGAACACCTTCCTGCGCTTCCGCTCGCTGGAGAAGAAGCTCACCGACCTCGCCCGGACCGTGGCCATCAACGAGGGTGCCCGGCTGAACGAGGAGCGCTTCGACCTGGACCTCCCGGTCTCCGCCCCGGTGAACAGCAGCGGAGCCTGACCTCCATGGCCACCTTCGAGTTCATGCTGCCGTACTACGGCGACGTGGCCCTGATGCAGGCCGCCGTGCGCAGCATCCTCAACCAGAGCGACCCGGACTTCCGGCTGACCGTCGTCGACGACGGCAAGGAGCCCGAGGTCCCGGGCTGGTTCGCCGGGCTCGGCGACGACCGGGTCCGGTACCTGCGCAACGAGCAGAACCTCGGTATCACCAAGAACTTCCAGAAGTGCGTGGAGCTCTCCACGGCGGACCACGTGGTCATCATGGGCTGCGACGACCTGCTGCACCCGCACTACCTGGAGACCGTCCGGGCGGTCCTCAAGGACAACCCCGACCTGGGCATGGTGCAGCCGGGCGTCGAGGTGATCGACGGTGCCGGTGTCGTCACCAGCGGCCTGGCCGACAACGTCAAGGACAAGCTCTACTCGCCGAGCGTCAAGGGCCGACGGCTGATGGGCGGCGAGGAGCTGGCGGCCAGCGTGCTGCGCGGCAACTGGCTGTACTTCCCGTCGATCTGCTGGCGCGGCGAGGTGCTGCGGCAGGTGAACTTCCGCGACGAGTACTCGGTCATCCAGGACCTGGCGCTGGTCGTGGACCTGCTGGAGCGCGGCGAGACGATGATGGTGGACAACACCACCGTCGTCTTCCAGTACCGCCGGCACGCGGTGAGCGAGTCCTCCGTGCAGGCGTTCTCGGGCACCCGCTTCGCCGAGGCGGAGAAGTACTTCAACGCGGTGGCGGAGCGGATGGACGCCCGCGGCTGGCCGAAGGCCGCCCGGGCGGCCCGGTTCCGCAGCGCCTCGCGGCTGCACGCGCTGACGATGCTGCCGGGCGCGCTGCGCCGCGGGAAGAGCGGCGGGGCCAAGGTGCTCGTCCGCCACGCCCTGACCTCGGGGCAGCGGCACGACGCCTGAGGCGTCCAGCGCCGGCGACGGCGAACAGAACGGCCGTGGGGCCGGTGGACCGGAAGGTCCACCGGCCCCACGGCCGTTCCGGCTTCCCGGGCGGGGCGCCGGGTCGGGTCCTCCCGGTCAGGGCTTCCGGGTGTTCGGGAAGGGGCCGAGGTGCAGGCAGGTCAGGATCCCCAGGTCCGGCTCGGGCTGCCCGACCGTGGCCGGGTCGCCGGGCTGCCGGCAGGTGCCGCCCGGTGCGTACGCGGAGCAGTGGCCGCGCTGGTCGGCGGTGACCTGGGCCTCCCAGGCGAGGTTGCCGGTGCCGCCGTCCTGCTTCGGCATGTACTTGTCGGCGGTGGCCGAGCCGGCCATGCCGAACAGCAGGCCCAGGGCGCAGAGCGTGCCGACGGCCACCGCGCGCGGTCCGGGGCGCCGGGAGAGCCGCACCACACCCAGGACGGCCCCGGTGTCGGTGCCGCGGCGGGCCACCAGGAAGCAGGCGAGGCCGGTGAGCAGCAGCAGGCAGTGGAGCAGCTGAGCGCTGGTCCGCGGGTAGAGCATGACCGCCTGGTTGCTCTCCATGTGCGAGGCGTACCAGTAGCGCATCAGCAGGGCGCTCGCGGCGCAGGCGGCGGGGACGAGCACCGAGGCCCGGTCGCTGCCGAGGGCCAGGGCGACCGCGAGTCCCACCAGCAGGACGATCGTGAACAGGCCCACGCCGCCGAGCTCGCCGGGCAGCGGCCAGGTGTTCAGCGCGTCCGTCCCGGGCAGGTCGTCGCGCCACATCGCGAAGTAGGTGGGCTCGGTGTAGGTGTCGAAGTAGCAGTAGCGGTCGACCGTGGCACCGGCCGAGGAGAGCAGCCGGAACAGGCTGATCCCGGCCAGGGCGAGGAAGCCGGCGGCGGCGGCGCCGAGCGTGTACCCGGCGGTGACCAGGGCGTCGGCTCCGGCGGTCCGCCGGAGCCGGACCAGCAGCACGGCGGTGAGGACCACGGCGCCCGCGGCGGACCAGACGAACCAGCCCGAGTAGACGAGGAACATCAGGCCGAGCAGCAGGCCGAGGAGGCCGCCGGTGACGGCGGCCTTCCGGCGCGGCAGCCGGGGCGCGCGCTGGACGGTCTGGAGCAGCTTGGCCAGCACCGGCACGAAGGCCACCAGCACGATGTTGGTGTAGGGCTTGTACGGCTGCATCATCGGCAGCGCCGCGGTGACGCCGATGCCCAGGGCCCAGAGCGGGGGCAGCAGCAGCCGCCAGGACAGGTAGGCGGCGGGCCCGAGCAGGGCGACGAACAGCAGGCCGACCAGCTTGAGGGCGTACCCCGGCTGTCCGTCGGTGATGTACTCGGCGGTCCAGGCGACCAGGTGCGGGTAGACCGGCGGGTAGCCGCCGTCGAGCGACTTGCCCTCCATCAGGGCGGTGGCCCAGGCCTGGAGGTTCCCGGCGTCGCCGCCCTGGGCGTTCAGCGGCCAGGTGGTGTCGCGCAGCGCGAGCGACACCCCGGCGGCCGTGACGCCGGAGGCGAGGCCGGAGACCGCGGCGGCGGCGAAGCGGACCGTGGCGAGCGGTCGGCGGCGCATCAGGAAGGCGCAGGCCACCAGCACGCAGCCGAGCAGCAGCAGCAACCGGAGCTGGAGTCCCGCCAGCCCGCTGACCTGGCCTATGCGCATCATCGGGTTCAGTTCGACGGTCGACGCGGCCGCGGTCATGAGCAGCGCCGCGGCGACGGCCGTCAGGCCTTCCGCGACCAGGGAGAAGGTCGGCCGGCCCTGGAGGCCCCGGGTGCTGCGGCGGCCTCGGGACGCCGGGGGCTGCCTGGTCAGGTCGGGGGCGGCTGTCGGTGCGCTCGTCACTGTCCGAGAGTCCTTCAGGGGTAGTGATCAGGGTGCGGGGCCGACGTGGACGACCGCGGGGGCCGACCGGTGGTGTGCCATGGCCGTGGGGCCGTGCGGCCGCGCCTCGATTCTGCCAGGCGCACGGGAGTCGTTCGAACGCCACCTGTGTAGACCACCCCGGCAGGAAAAGGGTTGCGCCCGGCAGATGAACACTCGTCCGCGCCGGGTGCTCGACTGCCCGAAGGGGTCGACCCGGTGGCGGGGCGCAACGGGGCCGGGCGGCGCCGGCGTCACCCCGTTGGACACATTGGCCTGGCCCAGGGCCGCGTGGCAGACTTCCCGGTGCGATCCGGAGGGTTCTGGTGGACCGACGCGCCACCCGCCCCGGTCGGATCGGACGCCCCGGGAGCGGCGCGCCGGCGGAGAGCCGCACGGATCCGTGGTCGACGGCCCGTCCACCGCACGGGAGCCACGAGGTGCTCCTCCGAGTTCCGGCGGTCCCGCGCGGCCGCCCGACGGAATGGACTGAGATGACGAACCTGGCCCCCGAAGCGGTCGACAACGCCGCGAGCACCGATCGCGACGGCGCACCGCCGCCGGAGGCGGGCGCGAGAGCGGGCCTTCCCGCCCTGCTGGAGCGGCGCTCGGTCCAGATCGCCGCCGAGGTCGTGGTCAGCGTCGCGGCCGCACTCCTCCTCACCCTGCTGTGCACGCGCATCTCCGTGAACCCGCTGAACCGGATCGGCCAGGTCAGCGGCCTGGCGAAGATCCAGCTGTACGCGGCGTTCCTCGGTCTGCCCGTGCTCGCGGTACTGGTCTACACCGCCTACCGGGGCGCGGCGCTCCGGCACCGGCTGGTCCAGCGGCTGGTCTGCGCGGCGGTCGCGGGCCTGGCGACCGGCGTGGTCGCCGGGGGAGTGGTGGTCGCGCTGCGCGGCACCCCGTGGCCGCTCGGCGGCCAGGAGGGCGACCCCAGCCAGCTGATCCACATGGCCACGTCGATCCTCGACGACAAGGGGCTGCCCGGCGTCTACCCGCCGCTGTTCCCCGGGCTGATCGCGCTCTGGGCGAAGCTCAACTACGGCGGGATCGGCGGCGAGGGCTACGCCCTGCACGATCTGCAGATCTTCTTCACCGCCGTGGCCGGGCCGATGAGCTACCTGGCCTGGCGGCTCATGCTGCGGCCGTTCTGGGCGCTGGCCGTGGCGGTGCCCTCGGTGCTGGTCTTCCTGGACCCGATCCGGCCCTACAGCCACGTCACGATGATCATCCTGGTGCCGCTGCTGGCGGCCTGCCTGCGCGAGCTGCGCCGGGCCGGCGAGCTGTCCACCCGCTCGGTGCTGCTGCGCGGCGCGGGCTTCGGCGCGGTCTTCGGCGTGCTCTTCCTCTACTACTCGGGCTGGTACCTCTGGTCGGCGCCGGGCATCTTCGTACTGACCCTGTTCCTGTTCCCCTGGCGCGGCGGCGGCCGCGCCGTGCGGCGGACGCTGCTGTTCGTGGGCACCACGGTGGGCCTCGCGGGCGCCATCGGCTCGCCGCTGCTGTACCAGATCGCCAAGGAAGGGGCGACGACCCCGGACCGGTACGCCTACATCGTCAACTACGTCGACCCGGCCTATGTGCTCGGCTGGCTGTCGGACCGCTCCGGCCAGGAGACGTACCACACCTGGCCGCAGGCGGGCGAGATGGCCGGCCAGACCGGCTTCGCGCTGCTGCTGGTCGCCGCGGTCGGCATCGGCATCGGGGTGGGGCTGCGCAGCCTGGTGGTCCGGGTGGCGGCGGCGGTGCTCGTCGGCGCCTGGCTGATGCGCTTCTACTACGCCTCGCACATGGCGCACGACCAGATGGTCCAGCTCTACCCGCGGACGACCTGGATCATCATGTACTGCCTGATCATCCTGGCGGTGACCGGTCTGATGGCCGCCACCGACCGGGGCCGGGGCTGGGCCGAGCGGGCGTTCCGCTCGGTCGGCCGCAGCGAGGCGGCGGGCCCGGTCGTCCCGCTCCGCGGCACCAGGCAGCTCGCCGCCGGACTGGTCTGCGCCCTGGCGCTGTTCGCCACCATGGGCGCGTCCTGGTCGGTGGACCGCTACATGCCGCAGGACGAGAAGACCAACACGATGGGCATCGACGCCTGGCGGGCGCACAACATCAAGAAGCAGGACGGCAGTTGCCCGAAGTTCGCCCCGGTGAAGTCGGAGACGCCGCAGCGGCCCTGCGCCGACCCGATCGTCAAGGACTGGGAGGCGGAGCCGGACAAGAAGTCGCTCCACTGCGCCGGGGTGTCGACCGAGGACTGGCCCGTGGTCTGCGGCAGGATCGCTCCCTGGGTGACCCAGAAGTAGTCCGCCCCTGAGGGTGCGCCCCCGACCGGGGCCGGTGAGGCCTGCCTCACCGGCCCCGATTGGCTTTCCGGCTCCCACCTGTGGCAGTATGTCCAAGTTGCTCGGTTGAGTGCCGATGCTGCGCGCCTCCCGCCGGGAGGACCGGAAGCGAGTCCCATCTACTCGTCGTTCCCGTGATGGCCGTCAAGCGTGTGTGTTACGCCACGGCAGCTGCGGGGCGAAAGTACGGGAATCTTCCGGGAAGCGTGTGCGGGGTCTCAGCCCGGCTTTTCCCCCTTTCCCGAAAGTTTGAAACCGACGAGTCAATCGCCGGTTTTTTGCAAGCGCGAGAGCGACACGCCCGAGCGCGGGGGTCGGAGGAGGAGTCGTGCAGCGACTGGACAGAAGGACTACAAGGTAGCCATGGCGGGACAGAAGATCCGCATCCGGCTCAAGGCCTACGACCACGAGGTCATCGACTCTTCGGCGAAGAAGATCGTCGAGACGGTGATCCGTACTGGTGCGCAGGTCGCGGGCCCGGTGCCGCTGCCCACTGAGAAGAACGTGTACTGCGTCATCCGCTCGCCGCACAAGTACAAGGACTCGCGCGAGCACTTCGAGATGCGCACTCACAAGCGTCTGATCGACATCCTCGACCCCACGCCGAAGACGGTTGACTCGCTCATGCGTCTCGACCTGCCGGCTGGCGTCGACATCGAGATCAAGCTCTGAGAGGCGCACCGAAGATGGCTAAGCAGATTAAGGGCATCCTGGGCGAGAAGCTCGGCATGACCCAGGTCTGGGACGAGAACAACCGGGTCGTTCCGGTGACCGTCGTCAAGGCTGGGCCCAATGTCGTGACCCAGGTCCACACCGCCGACAGCCCGGCCGGCTACGACGCCGTCCAGATCGGCTTCGGCGAGATCGACCCCCGCAAGGTGAACAAGCCCCTCGCGGGTCACTTCGCCAAGGCCGGCGTCACCCCGCGCCGCCACCTGGTCGAGCTCCGTACCGCGGACGCGTCCGAGTACACCCTGGGCCAGGAGATCACCGCCGAGCTGTTCGAGGCGGGTGTCAAGGTCGACGTGACCGGCACCTCCAAGGGCAAGGGCTTCGCCGGTGTCATGAAGCGCCACAACTTCCGTGGTCTCGGCGCTGGTCACGGCGTGCAGCGCAAGCACCGTTCGCCCGGTTCCATCGGTGGCTGCGCCACCCCGGGCCGCGTGTTCAAGGGCCTGAAGATGGCCGGCCGGATGGGTCACGAGCGCGTGACCACCCAGAACCTGACCGTGCACGCGGTTGACGCGGAGAAGGGTCTGCTCCTCATCAAGGGTGCGATCCCGGGCCCGAACGGCGGCCTCGTCCTCGTCCGCACCGCGGCGAAGGGGCTGTGAAGGATATGAGCACCATTGACATCCTGTCGCCCTCGGGTGACAAGACCGGCAGCCTCGAGCTGCCGGCCGAGATCTTCGACGCGAAGGTCAGCGTTCCGCTGATGCACCAGGTCGTCGTGGCGCAGCTCGCTGCGGCCCGTCAGGGCACCCACAAGACCAAGACTCGTGGCGAGG
The DNA here is from genome assembly GCF_000966955.1 of Streptomyces sp. NRRL S-495. Lineage (NCBI taxonomy): Bacteria > Bacillati > Actinomycetota > Actinomycetes > Kitasatosporales > Streptomycetaceae > Streptomyces > Streptomyces sp. NRRL S-495. The sequence continues at coordinate 33,904 of NZ_JZWY01000017.1, read as the reverse complement.
TCCGCGGTGGCGGCAAGAAGCCGTACCGCCAGAAGGGCACCGGCCGCGCCCGTCAGGGCTCGACCCGTGCGCCGCAGTTCGCCGGCGGTGGCGTTGTGCACGGTCCCGTGCCGCGCGACTACTCGCAGCGGACCCCGAAGAAGATGATCGCCGCCGCTCTGCGTGGCGCGCTCACCGACCGGGCCCGCCACAACCGCATCCACGTCGTCACCGACGTGATCGCGGCCGAGGTGCCGTCGACCAAGGCCGCCAAGGGCCTGTTCGGCAAGATCACCGAGCGCAAGAACATCCTCCTCGTCGTCGAGCGTGCCGACGAGCTGGGTCTGAAGAGCGCCCGGAACCTGCCGCACGTGCACATCCTGGACGCCGGTCAGCTGAACACCTACGACGTGCTCGTCTCCGACGATGTGGTCTTCACCCAGGCCGCCTTCGAGCGTTTCGTGGCGGGTCCCGCCGCGTCCGCCAAGGCCGTTGCTGCTGAGGGCGAGCTCGAAGGGAGCGCCGCCTGATGGCTGCAGAGATCACGAGCAAGACGTTCACGGACCCCCGTGATGTCCTGGTGAAGCCGGTCATCTCCGAGAAGAGCTACTCGCTTCTCGATGAGAACAAGTACACGTTCGTCGTGTCGCCCGGTGCCAACAAGACCCAGATCAAGCAGGCCGTCGAGGCGGTCTTCTCGGTCAAGGTCGAGTCCGTCAACACGCTCAACCGTCAGGGCAAGCGCAAGCGCTCCAAGACGGGTTTTGGCAAGCGCAAGGACACCAAGCGCGCCATTGTGACGCTGGCTGAGGGCAACCGCATCGACATCTTCGGTGGTCCGACCTCCTGACGGAGGCCGTGATCGTCGATCAAGACGAGGACGAAAATGGGTATCCGCAAGTACAAGCCGACTACGCCGGGCCGTCGTGGCTCGAGCGTGGCCGACTTCGTCGAAATCACGCGGTCCACGCCGGAGAAGTCGCTGGTTCGCCCCCTGCACAGCAAGGGCGGCCGTAACAACGCCGGTCGGATCACCGTTCGCCACCAGGGTGGCGGACACAAGCGCGCCTACCGTGTGATCGACTTCCGTCGTCACGACAAGGACGGCGTGCCGGCCAAGGTCGCGCACATCGAGTACGACCCGAACCGCACCGCGCGCATCGCGCTCCTGCACTACGCGGACGGCGAGAAGCGCTACATCATCGCGCCGCGCGGCATCACGCAGGGCGACCGGATCGAGAACGGCGCTGGCGCCGACATCAAGCCGGGCAACAACCTGCCGCTGCGCAACATCCCGGTCGGTACCACCATCCACGCGGTGGAGCTGCGTCCCGGTGGCGGTGCCAAGCTGGCCCGCTCCGCCGGCTCCGGCATCCAGCTGCTGGCGCGTGAGGGCAAGATGGCGCACCTGCGCATGCCCTCCGGTGAGATCCGCCTGGTGGACGCGCGCTGCCGCGCGACCGTCGGCGAGGTCGGCAACGCCGAGCAGTCGAACATCAACTGGGGCAAGGCCGGCCGTATGCGCTGGAAGGGCGTTCGCCCGACCGTGCGTGGTGTGGCCATGAACCCGATCGACCACCCGCACGGTGGTGGTGAGGGTAAGACCTCCGGTGGTCGCCACCCGGTCTCGCCGTGGGGCCAGAAGGAGGGTCGTACCCGTCGCCCGAAGAAGGCGTCGGACGCTCTCATCGTGCGCCGCCGCAAGACCAACAAGAAGCGCTAGGAGCAGGTCAGATGCCGCGCAGTCTCAAGAAGGGCCCCTTCATCGACGGCCACCTTCTCAAGAAGGTGGACGCGCAGAACGAGGCGGGTACCCAGAACGTCATCAAGACCTGGTCCCGTCGCTCCGTGATCTTCCCGGCCATGCTCGGCCACACGATCGCGGTTCACGATGGTCGCAAGCACGTCCCGGTGTTCGTCACCGAGTCGATGGTCGGCCACAAGCTGGGCGAGTTCGCTCCGACCCGCACGTTCCGCGGCCACGTCAAGGACGACCGCAAGTCGAAGCGTCGCTAGTCGCCTGAGCTTCACCGCCAGACCGACTCAATGACTTACTCCATTAAGGGGACAACCATGGAAGCCAGGGCCCAGGCGCGGTACATCCGCGTCACGCCCATGAAGGCCCGCCGCGTGGTGGACCTCATCCGTGGCCTGCCGGCCACGGAGGCCCAGGCCGTCCTGCGTTTCGCTCCGCAGGCCGCCACCGTGCCGGTGGGCAAGGTGCTCGACAGCGCCATTGCCAACGCCGCGCACAACTACAACCACTCCAACGTGGACGACCTCGTCATCAGCGAGGCGTACGTTGACGAGGGTCCGACCCTGAAGCGGTTCCGTCCGCGTGCCCAGGGCCGCGCCTACCGGATCCGCAAGCGGACCAGCCACATCACCGTGGTCGTCAGCAGCAAGGAAGGGACCCGGTAATGGGCCAGAAGGTTAACCCGCACGGGTTCCGCCTCGGCATCAGCACGGACTTCAAGTCCCGCTGGTACGCCGACAAGCTGTACAAGGACTACGTCAAGGAAGACGTTGCCATTCGTCGCATGATGACGAAGGGCATGGAGCGCGCCGGCATCTCCAAGGTCGAGATCGAGCGCACCCGCGACCGCGTCCGCGTCGACATCCACACCGCCCGCCCCGGCATCGTCATCGGTCGCCGTGGCACCGAGGCCGACCGCATCCGCGGCGACCTCGAGAAGCTGACCGGCAAGCAGGTCCAGCTGAACATCCTCGAGGTCAAGAACCCCGAGCTGGACGCCCAGCTCGTGGCTCAGGGCGTCGCGGAGCAGCTGTCCTCCCGCGTCTCCTTCCGTCGTGCCATGCGCAAGTCGATGCAGGGCACCATGAAGTCCGGCGCCAAGGGCATCAAGGTCCAGTGCTCCGGTCGTCTCGGCGGCGCCGAGATGAGCCGTTCGGAGTTCTACCGCGAGGGTCGTGTGCCGCTGCACACCCTTCGTGCGAACGTCGACTACGGCTTCTTCGAGGCCAAGACCACCTTCGGCCGCATCGGCGTGAAGGTCTGGATCTACAAGGGCGACGTCAAGAACATCGCCGAGGTCCGCGCTGAGAACGCCGCTGCCCGCTCGGGCAACCGCCCGGCCCGTCCCGAGGGTGGTCGTCCCGCCCGCGGTGGCGAGCGCCGTGGTGGCGAGCGTGGTGGCCGCGGCCGTCGCCCCGCCGCTTCCGAGGCCCCCGCGGCCCCGGTCGCCGAGGCTCCGGCTGCCGAGAACACCGGAACGGAGGCCTGACCGTCATGCTGATCCCCCGTCGGGTCAAGCACCGTAAGCAGCACCACCCGAAGCGCCGCGGCGCTTCGAAGGGTGGCACCGAGCTCGCGTTCGGCGAGTACGGCATCCAGGCCGTCACCCCGGCCTACGTGACGAACCGGCAGATCGAGTCCGCTCGTATCGCCGTCACCCGTCACATCAAGCGTGGCGGCAAGGTCTGGATCAACATCTACCCGGACCGTCCGCTCACCAAGAAGCCGGCCGAGACCCGCATGGGTTCCGGTAAGGGTTCGCCCGAGTGGTGGATCGCGAACGTGCACCCGGGTCGGGTCATGTTCGAGCTGTCGTACCCCAACGAGAAGGTGGCTCGTGAGGCGCTGACCCGCGCAGCTCACAAGCTCCCGATGAAGTGCCGGATCATCCGGCGCGAGGCAGGTGAGAGCTGATGTCGGCCGGCACCAAGGCTGCTGAGCTTCGCGAGCTGGACAACGAGGGTCTCGTTGCCAAGCTCCGTGAGGCCAAGGAGGAGCTGTTCAACCTCCGCTTCCAGGCGGCGACCGGGCAGCTCGACAACCACGGACGGCTCAAGCTCGTCCGTAAGGACATCGCGCGGATCTACACCCTGATGCGCGAGCGCGAGCTGGGCATCGAGACGGTGGAGAGCGCCTGATGACTGAGAACACCAACGAGACGCGCGGTTTCCGCAAGACCCGTGAGGGTCTCGTCGTCAGCGACAAGATGGACAAGACCGTCGTCGTCGCCGTCGAGGACCGCGTCAAGCACGCTCTGTACGGCAAGGTCATCCGCCGTACGAACAAGCTGAAGGCGCACGACGAGGCGAACGCCTGCGGCATCGGCGACCGGGTCCTCCTCGCGGAGACCCGCCCGCTGTCCGCGACGAAGCGCTGGCGCGTCGTCGAGATCCTCGAGAAGGCCAAGTAACGAAGTTGATGCGGTACGGCCGTATGTGCACCAGGTCCCTCGCGGGCGCTGGTGTGAGCAGCGGCCGGCCCGTCAGCTCTCGTTGACGATCAGGAGAAAGCTGTGATCCAGCAGGAGTCGCGACTGCGAGTCGCCGACAACACGGGCGCGAAGGAAATCCTTTGCATCCGCGTTCTCGGTGGTTCCGGTCGCCGCTACGCCGGCATCGGGGACGTCATCGTCGCGACCGTCAAGGACGCGATCCCCGGCGGTTCGGTCAAGAAGGGTGACGTCGTCAAGTGCGTCGTCGTCCGCACCGTGAAGTCGCGCCGTCGTCCCGACGGTTCGTACATCCGGTTCGACGAGAACGCCGCTGTCGTCCTCAAGAACACCGATGGCGACCCCCGCGGTACCCGCATCTTCGGCCCGGTGGGCCGCGAGCTGCGTGACAAGAAGTTCATGAAGATCATCTCGCTTGCGCCGGAGGTGCTCTAACTCATGGCGAACAGCATGAAGATCAAGAAGGGTGACCTGGTCCAGGTCATCACCGGCAAGGACCGCGGCAAGCAGGGCAAGGTCATTCAGGCCATGCCCGCCGAGAACAAGGTCCTGGTCGAGGGTGTCAACCGGGTCAAGAAGCACACCAAGCCGGGCCCGGGCACTCAGGGTGGCATCGTCACCGTCGAGGCCCCGGTGCACGTCTCCAACGTCCAGCTGGTCGTGGAGAAGGACGGCAAGAAGGTCGTCACCCGCGTTGGCTACCGCTTCGACGACGAGGGCAACAAGATCCGCGTTGCCAAGCGAACCGGTGAGGACATCTGATGTCTGAGACGACTGTTGAGAAGGTGACCCCCCGTCTCAAGGAGCGTTACAACTCCGAGATCAAGGGTCAGCTGCAGGAGCAGTTCTCGTACGAGAACGTCATGCTGACGCCCGGCCTGGTCAAGGTCGTCGTCAACATGGGTGTCGGCGAGGCCGCCCGTGACAGCAAGCTGATCGAGGGCGCGATCCGCGACCTCACCGCGATCACCGGCCAGAAGCCGGCTGTGACCAAGGCTCGCAAGTCCATCGCGCAGTTCAAGCTGCGTGAGGGCCAGCCGATCGGCACCCACGTCACCCTCCGTGGTGACCGCATGTGGGAGTTCCTGGACCGTCTGGTTTCGCTGGCCCTGCCGCGAATCCGTGACTTCCGCGGCCTCTCGCCGAAGCAGTTCGACGGCCGTGGCAACTACACCTTCGGTCTGACCGAGCAGGTTATGTTCCACGAGATCGACCAGGACAAGGTCGACCGTCAGCGCGGTATGGACATCACCGTCGTGACCACCGCTCAGACCGACGACGAGGGCCGGGCGCTCCTGCGTGCTCTGGGCTTCCCGTTCAAGGAGGCGTGAGCCAATGGCGAAGAAGTCCCTCATCGCGAAGGCCGAGCGGAAGCCGAAGTTCGGCGTCCGGGCCTACACCCGGTGCCAGCGCTGCGGTCGTCCGCACTCGGTGTACCGCAAGTTCGGCCTCTGCCGTGTCTGCCTCCGTGAGATGGCGCACCGCGGCGAGCTGCCGGGCGTGACCAAGAGCTCCTGGTAGTCCTCTCCCGCAGAGGTCAGCCAGGTGCCCTAGGCACCCAGCGAAGCAGAGGTGCCCGATCCCACACCGGCCCGTTTTGGGCCTGCCGTACGGAGTCCCGTAAGGTAGTGGGGTCGGGCCCCCTGCCACGGCTTCCCCATGGATGTCCGTGGCCCTCTTGCGAGAGGGCTCGCACCCAGTCTTACGACGTCGCAGGTCCCCTGCGCTTGTGCCCTTGACGAACTCGGAAGAGTCCGGCAGGGGGACCTGGCGCGGAGAAACCGCGGCGAGAGAGGCCTGAGGCCATCATGACCATGACCGACCCCATCGCAGACATGCTCACGCGTCTGCGTAACGCGAACTCGGCGTACCACGACTCCGTGGCGATGCCGGCCAGCAAGATCAAGGCGCACGTCGCCGAGATCCTGCAGCAGGAGGGGTACATCTCCTCCTACAAGGTTGAGGAGCCGGTTGAGGGCGAGGTCGGCAAGAAGCTGACCATCGAGCTCAAGTTCGGCCCCAACCGTGAGCGCTCCATTGCCGGCATCAAGCGCATCAGCAAGCCGGGTCTGCGCGTTTACGCAAAGTCCACCAACCTGCCGAAGGTTCTCGGCGGCCTGGGCGTGGCGATCATCTCCACGTCCTCCGGCCTCCTGACCGACAAGCAGGCCGCCAAGAAGGGCGTAGGCGGAGAAGTTCTCGCCTACGTCTGGTAATTCGGGAAACGGAGGTACAGCAATGTCGCGCATTGGACGGCTGCCCATCCAGGTCCCCGCTGGCGTGGACGTCACCATCGATGGCCAGACGGTCTCGGTGAAGGGTCCGAAGGGCTCCCTCACCCACGTCGTCGCCGCGCCGATCGAGATCGGCAAGGGCGAGGACGGCATTCTGGCTGTCACCCGCCCCAACGACGAGCGTCAGTCGAAGGCCCTGCACGGCCTGACCCGCACGCTGGTGGCGAACATGATCACCGGTGTGACCGCGGGCTACCGCAAGTCGCTGGAGATCAGCGGTGTCGGCTACCGAGTCCTGGCGAAGGGCTCCGACATGGAGTTCCAGCTGGGCTACAGCCACCCGATCCTCGTCGAGGCCCCCGAGGGCATCTCCTTCGTCGTCGAGTCGGCCACCAAGTTCCACGTGGACGGCATCGACAAGCAGAAGGTCGGCGAGGTCGCCGCGAAGATCCGCAAGCTGCGCAAGCCCGACCCGTACAAGGCCAAGGGTGTCAAGTACGCGGGCGAGGTTATCCGCCGCAAGGTCGGAAAGAGTGGTAAGTAAGCGATGAGTGTCTCTGTCAAGATCGGCAAGGGCAACGCCTACAAGAGCGCCGCTCGCAAGCGCCGCGCGATCCGCGTTCGCAAGCGCGTCGTCGGCAACGAGGTGCGTCCGCGCCTCGTCGTGACGCGCTCGAACCGTCACATGGTCGCCCAGGTCATCGACGACGCCAAGGGTCACACCCTGGCGTCGGCGTCCACCCTCGACGTGTCCATCAAGGGCGCCGAGGGCGACAAGACCGAGCTGGCCAAGAAGGTCGGGAGCCTGGTCGCCGAGCGCGCCAAGGCTGCCGGCATCGAGTCGGTCGTCTTCGACCGCGCGGGCAACCGGTACGCCGGCCGCATCGCCGCCCTGGCGGACGCGGCCCGCGAGGCCGGGCTCGACTTCTAAGCCGCTCGTCGACTCTGTCGGCGGACGTAATCGAGAGAGGTAATTCCAATGGCTGGACCCCAGCGCCGCGGTAGCGGCGCCGGCGGCGGCACCGGTGGCGAGCGGCGCGACCGTAAGCGTGACGACCGGGGCAACGCCCCCGCCGTCGAGAAGACCGCTTACGTCGAGCGCGTCGTCGCGATCAACCGTGTCGCCAAGGTTGTCAAGGGTGGTCGTCGTTTCTCCTTCACCGCGCTGGTCGTGGTGGGCGATGGCGATGGCACCGTGGGTGTCGGTTACGGGAAGGCGAAGGAGGTTCCGGCCGCCATCGCCAAGGGTGTTGAGGAGGCCAAGAAGAACTTCTTCAAGGTCCCCCGTATCCAGGGCACCATCCCCCACCCGATCCAGGGTGAGAAGGCCGCCGGCGTCGTGCTCCTGAAGCCCGCCGCCCCGGGTACCGGTGTTATCGCCGGTGGTCCGGTGCGCGCCGTCCTGGAGTGCGCCGGCATCCACGACATCCTGTCGAAGTCGCTCGGCTCGGACAACGCGATCAACATCGTGCACGCCACCGTGGCCGCTCTGAAGGGCCTCGTGCGCCCCGAGGAGATCGCGGCCCGTCGTGGTCTGCCGCTGGAGGACGTGGCCCCCGCCGCTCTGCTGCGGGCGCGTGCTGCTGGGGTGAGCGCCTGATGGCTCGCCTCAAGATCACGCAGACCAAGTCGTACATCGGCAGCAAGCAGAATCACCGTGACACCCTGCGTTCGCTTGGTCTCAAGCGCATGCACGACGTCGTGGTGAAGGAGGACCGTCCCGAGATCCGTGGGATGGCCCAGACCGTTCGTCACCTCGTGACGGTTGAGGAGGTGGACTGATCATGGGCGAGAACCCAATCAAGATCCACAACCTGCGTCCCGCCCCGGGTGCCAAGACCGACAAGATCCGTGTGGGTCGTGGCGAGGCGTCCAAGGGTAAGACCGCTGGTCGTGGTACCAAGGGCACCAAGGCCCGCTACCAGGTTCCGCAGCGCTTCGAGGGTGGCCAGATGCCGCTCCACATGCGCCTGCCGAAGCTGAAGGGCTTCAAGAACCCGTTCAAGATCACGTTCCAGGTCGTCAACCTCGACAAGCTGGCCGAGCTCTACCCGCAGGGTGGTTCGGTCACGGTCGAGGACCTGGTCGCCAAGGGCGCGGTTCGCAAGAACTCCCTCGTCAAGGTGCTCGGCACCGGCGAGATCTCGGTTGCCCTGCAGGTGACGGTCGACGCCGTCTCCGGCTCCGCCACCGAGAAGATCGTCGCCGCCGGCGGCACCGTCACCGAGCTCGTCTGAGCCCGCTGACTTCGTGAGCCCCGCGCCTCCCGTTCCGGGAGGCGCGGGGCTCACGCCTTTTCCGGACTTTCCCCGCCCCGGGCGCGGTCCGGATCGCGGTGAACGGGCTGTCGTTCTTTTGTGTGGCAAAACCGGGCATCCCGTACCCCATGAGTGGGGGAGAGGCCGTACGCGCTTCTTTCGAGTGGCCGCGCACTGTTAGAGTCCGTGGAGTTCCCTTGTAGGCTGCGCGCAGGCTCGCCTGTGCCGTCTGTACGGGGCCCGAACCGCAAACTCCCCATTCCAGGACCGACCCTCCCGCCGACGACGTGCGGGAGGCGCAGGAGGCACCGTGCTCAGTGCGTTCGCGCGGGCGTTCCAGACGCCCGACCTGCGCAAGAAGCTGCTGTTCACGCTGGGCATCATGGTGCTGTTCCGGCTGGGCTCGCACGTTCCCGTACCCGGGGTCGACTTCGAGGCGGTTCACGCCTGCATCAAGGAGACCAAGAACAACGGGCTCTTCGGCCTGGTGAACCTGTTCTCCGGCGGCGCTCTGCTCCAGTTGACGATCTTCGCCCTCGGCATCATGCCGTACATCACGGCGAGCATCATCCTCCAGCTCCTCACCGTCGTGATCCCACGACTCGAGGCGCTGAAGAAGGAGGGGCAGGCCGGCCAGGCGAAGATCACCCAGTACACCCGCTACCTCACCATCGCGCTGGCGGTGCTCCAGGGCACCGGGATCGTGGCGACCGCGTCCAGCGGCGCCCTCTTCTCCGGGTGCGTCTACGCCAACCAGATCGTCCCGGACACCGGGGTCTTCCGGATCGCCGTGATGGTCCTGACCATGACCGCCGGCACCACGGTGATCATGTGGCTCGGTGAGCTCATCACCGACCGGGGCATCGGCAACGGCATGTCGCTGCTGATCTTCACCTCGATCGCCGCGCAGTTCCCCACCTCGATGTGGGCGATCAAGCAGTCCGGCACCATCGGCGGCGGCTGGGTCGAGTTCCTCTCGGTCATCGCGATCGGCGTCATCGTTGTGATGCTCGTCATCTTCGTCGAGCAGGCGCAGCGCCGGATCCCGGTCCAGTACGCGAAGCGGATGATCGGCCGTCGGGCCTTCGGCGGAACATCGACCTACATCCCGCTCAAGGTGAACCAGGCCGGTGTCATCCCGGTCATCTTCGCCTCGTCGCTGCTGTACATCCCCGCCCTGGTGGTCCAGCTGACCAACAGCCAGTCGAGCTGGGCGGTCTGGGTCACCAAGCACTTCGTCCGCGGCGACCACCCGGTCTACATGGCCACGTACTTCCTGCTGATCGTCTTCTTCGCCTTCTTCTACGTCGCCATCTCCTTCAACCCCGAAGAAGTTGCCGACAACATGAAGAAGTATGGTGGGTTCATCCCGGGTATCCGGGCCGGCCGCCCGACGGCCGAGTACCTGAACTACGTGCTCACCCGCATCACGTGGCCGGGTTCGCTCTACCTGGGCCTGATCGCGTTGATCCCGATGATCGCCCTGGTCGCCTTCGGACAGCAGACCAACTTCCCGTTCGGCGGCACCAGCGTGCTCATCGTCGTCGGCGTCGGACTCGAAACTGTGAAGCAGATCGAGAGCCAGCTCCAGCAGCGCAATTACGAAGGGTTCCTCCGCTGATGCGTATCGTCCTCGTCGGACCCCCCGGGGCCGGGAAGGGTACTCAGGCGCACCTGCTCGCCAAGACCCTGTCCATTCCCCACATCTCGACCGGCGACCTGTTCCGCGCGAACATCGGCCAGGGCACCCCGCTGGGTGTCGAGGCCAAGAGCTACATGGACGCGGGCCGCCTGGTGCCCGACGAGGTCACCATCGGGATGGCCAAGGACCGCATGCTCCAGGAGGACGCCGCCAACGGCTTCCTGCTGGACGGTTTCCCGCGCAACCTGGGCCAGGCGGAGGCGCTGGACGTCTTCCTCGCCGAGCAGGGCATCGCGCTGGACGGCGTGCTGGACCTGGAGGTCCCCGAGGACGAGGTCGTCCGCCGGATCGCCGGCCGCCGGCTGTGCCGCAACGACGGCGGCCACGTCTTCCACGCGGTCTACAACCCGCCGAAGACCGAGGGCGTCTGCGACGAGTGCGGCGGCGAGCTGTACCAGCGTTCGGACGACACCGAGGAAGCGGTGCGGACCCGGCTGGAGGTCTACCACACGGAGACCGAGCCGATCATCGACTACTACCGCCAGCAGGGTCTGATCGCCACGATCCCCGCGCTCGGCAAGGTGGACGAGGTCACCGCCCGCGCGATCGAGGCGTTGAAGCAGAACAGCTGAGTTTTTTCAGCGACGTACGTACGGCCGCGCTGCCCGCCCATGGGCAGCGCGGCCGTACGGCGTCGTACGGTGGAACGAGTGCACGGCCGCCGGCAAGGACCGCGCGGGAACCCAAGGAAGGCGTGACCCAGATGGTGGAGATCAAGACCCCCGACCAGATCGCGAAGATGCGAGCGGCCGGGCTGGTCGTCGCCGAGGCGCTCAAGGCGTGCCGCGAGGCGGTCGCCCCGGGAATCACCACCCAGGAGCTCAACGACATCGCGGACAAGGTCATCACCGACCACGGTGCGACCTCGAACTTCCGGGCGGACCACGGCGGCCTGTGGTTCCCGGGCGTCATCTGCGCCTCGGTGAACAACGAGGTCGTGCACGGCATCCCCGGCGACCGGGTGCTCCAGGAGGGCGACCTCATCTCGATCGACTGCGGCGCGATCCTGGACGGCTGGCACGGTGACGCGGCGATCTCGGTCGCGGTCGGCGAGGTGAGCCCCGAGGTGGAGATGCTGAGCCGGGTCACCGAGGGGTCGATGTGGGCGGGCATCGCCCAGATGCGCAAGGGCAACCGCCTGGTCGACGTCTCCAAGGCGATCGAGGGCTTCATCCGCCGCCAGCCGCTGCCGCCCAAGGGCAAGTGGGGCATCACCGAGGGCTACGGCGGCCACGGCATCGGCACCGCGATGCACATGGAGCCGCACGTGCTGAACTACGTCGAGCGCGGCCGGGGCAAGGGCATGAAGCTGGTCCCCGGCACCGTGCTGGCGATCGAGCCGATGGTCTCGCTGGGCACCCCGCACACCTCGGTGCTGGAGGACGACTGGACCGTGGTCACCAACGACGGCACCTGGGCCTCGCACTGGGAGCACTCGGTGGCGGTCACCGAGGAGGGCCCGCTGGTGCTCACCGCCTTCGACGGCGGCAAGGAGATGCTGGCCAGGCTGGGTGTCACGGCCGCTCCGGACCCGCTCGGCGCGTAGCCGACCGGGCCGGCCACCGGCCCGGCGAAGGATGCGAAGCCCTGGAGGTTTGGACCTCCAGGGCTTTTGTCCTATTTTTATGCGCTGGCAGTGGGTTCGAGCGAGGAGAGTGCAGTGTTCAAGGGATTCCGCGACTTCATGATGCGCGGCAACGTCGTCGACATGGCGGTCGGTGTGGTCATCGGTGCCGCGTTCACCGGGGTGGTGACCGGCTTCGTGTCCGCGTTCCTCACCCCGCTGGTGGGTGTGGTGGTCGGCGCCGCCGGCGACTTCGGCTCGTACAAGGCCACCATCGCCGGGGTGACCTTCCCGTACGGGCAGTTCCTCAATGTGCTGATCGCGTTCTTCATGACCGCCGCGGTGCTCTACTTCTGCGTGGTCCTGCCGGTGACCAAGGCGACCGCCCGGTACATGCCGAAGAAGCCGAAGACCCCGAAGCGCCCCTGCCCGGAGTGCCTGACCGAGATCCCCGAGGCCGCCCGCCGCTGCTCCGCCTGCACCGCCCACGTCAAGCCGCTGGCCGTCCCGGTCGTTCCGGTCGCCGCGACCGGCCGCTGACCGGGCCCCGTTTTGGTGCATCCCTCGTGCTGGCGTAGGATGGACCGTCGGCTCACTCGTAGCGTGCTCCAGCACGCCCTCTTCCCCCTCGTCGGGGTCGGGGTGGACCCAGGTTCGCACGAGCGTGCCGCATACGGTAGCCGGTCCCGGAAGGTGGATCTCGCAGTTCATGGCTAAGAAGCAAGGCGCCATTGAGATCGAGGGCACCGTGATCGAGTCTCTTCCGAACGCGATGTTCAAGGTCGAGCTGCAGAACGGTCACAAGGTCCTCGCGCACATCAGTGGCAAGATGCGCATGCACTACATCCGCATCCTGCCGGACGACCGGGTCGTGGTGGAGCTCAGCCCCTACGACCTGACGCGTGGCCGGATCGTCTACCGCTACAAGTAAGAACGCCAGATCTAGACCCGGAGAACCTGAAGCATGAAGGTCAAGCCGAGCGTCAAGAAGATCTGCGACAAGTGCAAGGTGATCCGCCGTCACGGCCGGGTCATGGTGATCTGCGACAACCTGCGCCACAAGCAGCGCCAGGGCTGATCTCTTTCCCGCATTTCTCGTAGTACTTCGCGCGACGCGAAAAACGTCATAAGCGGGCCACCCGATCCGTCCAGGACGGACTGCCGCCCCCGGTCAGAGGCCGGGGCTCCCTCACCGTGAGGTGTCGGAGTAGGTGGCTCGCCAGACCTCTGAAGAAACACAGGAGCCTTGAATGGCACGCCTCGCCGGCGTTGATCTCCCCCGTGAGAAGCGGATCGAGATCGCCCTTACGTACGTGTACGGCATCGGCCGTACCCGCGCCCAGCAGACCCTCGCCGAGACCGGTGTCAGCCCCGATGTCCGCGTTCGCGACATCGCCGAGGACGACCTGGTCAAGCTGAGCCAGTACATCGACGCCAACTTCACGGTCGAGGGTGACCTCCGCCGCGAGGTGGCCGCCGACATCCGCCGCAAGGTCGAGATCGGCTGCTACGAGGGTCTGCGTCACCGCCGCGGCCTGCCGGTCCGCGGTCAGCGCACCCACACCAACGCGCGTACCCGCAAGGGCCCGCGTCGCGCGATCGCCGGTAAGAAGAAGCCGGGCAAGAAGTAGTCCGTCCCGTAACCGGACATCCCTCCGGCCCGCGGGTCAGCGGACCGACCACCTCAGTAGGAGAACAGACTTATGCCCCCCAAGGGTCGTCAGGCTGCCGGCGCGAAGAAGATCCGCCGCAAGGAAAAGAAGAACGTCGCTCACGGCCACGCGCACATCAAGAGCACGTTCAACAACACCATCGTTTCGATCACCGACCCGTCGGGCAACGTGATCTCCTGGGCCTCCGCCGGCCACGTCGGCTTCAAGGGCTCGCGCAAGTCCACCCCGTTCGCCGCGCAGATGGCCGCCGAGGCCGCTGCCCGTCGCGCGCAGGAGCACGGCATGCGCAAGGTTGACGTCTTCGTGAAGGGTCCGGGCTCCGGCCGCGAGACCGCGATCCGTTCGCTCCAGGCCACCGGCCTGGAGGTCGGCTCGATCCAGGACGTCACCCCCACCCCGCACAACGGCTGCCGCCCGCCGAAGCGCCGCCGCGTCTGACGCAGCGCCTTCGGGCTCGCAGTACCTGTTTCAAACCTCGTACGGGGTCCCGTTTCCGACGGGACCCCGTACGCTGGTTCTGTTCGGCATCAAATAGTGGGTGCCGAAGATCAATGGAGGATCTGACACCATGCTGATCGCTCAGCGCCCCTCGCTGACCGAAGAGGTCGTCGACGAGTTCCGCTCGCGGTTCGTGATCGAGCCGCTCGAGCCGGGCTTCGGCTACACCCTCGGCAACTCCCTGCGCCGCACGCTCCTCTCCTCGATCCCGGGTGCCGCTGTCACCAGCATCCGCGTCGACGGTGTCCTGCACGAGTTCACCACCGTGCCGGGCGTCAAGGAGGACGTCACCGACCTCATCCTCAACATCAAGCAGCTGGTCGTCTCCTCGGAGCACGACGAGCCGGTCGTGATGTACCTGCGCAAGCAGGGCCCGGGTGTCGTCACCGCCGCCGACATCGCCCCGCCGGCCGGTGTCGAGGTGCACAACCCCGAGCTGATCCTCGCCACCCTGAACGGCAAGGGCAAGCTGGAGATGGAGCTGACCGTCGAGCGCGGTCGCGGCTACGTCTCCGCCGTCCAGAACAAGGCCTCCGGCCAGGAGATCGGCCGCATCCCGGTCGACTCGATCTACAGCCCCGTGCTGAAGGTCACCTACAAGGTCGAGGCGACCCGTGTCGAGCAGCGGACCGACTTCGACAAGCTGATCGTCGACGTCGAGACCAAGCCCGCCATGCGTCCGCGCGACGCCATGGCCTCGGCCGGCAAGACCCTGGTGGAGCTGTTCGGTCTCGCCCGCGAGCTGAACATCGACGCCGAGGGCATCGACATGGGCCCGTCCCCGACGGACGCCGCCCTGGCCGCCGACCTGGCGCTGCCGATCGAGGAGCTGGAGCTCACCGTTCGGTCGTACAACTGCCTCAAGCGCGAGGGCATCCACACCGTGGGTGAGCTCGTCGCCCGCTCCGAGGCCGACCTGCTCGACATCCGCAACTTCGGCGCGAAGTCGATCGACGAGGTCAAGGCGAAGCTGGCCGGCATGGGCCTGGCGCTCAAGGACAGCCCGCCCGGGTTCGACCCGACCGCCGCCGCCGACGCCTTCGGCGCCGACGACCTGGACGACGCGGGTTACGCGGAGACCGAGCAGTACTGAGAGACTTGACCGCGGGGGCGGTTCCCCGGAACCGCCCCCGTCGTCGTGAAAGTCGTGCGGGCACAGTGTCCGTACGCCCGCTGCGGTACCTGGTACGGCCGCAGTCGGAGATTCGAGGAGTAATTCCATGCCGCGTCCCACCAAGGGTGCCCGCCTCGGCGGCGGCCCGCACCACGAGCCGCTGCTGCTCGCCGGTCTGTGCCGTGAGCTGTTCCAGTACGGCCGCATCACCACGACCGAGGCCAAGGCCCGTCGGATGCGCCCGCTGGCGGAGAAGCTGATCACCAAGGCGAAGAAGGGCGACATCCACAACCGTCGCCTGGTGCGCAAGACCATCACCGACATCTCGGTGCTGCACACCCTCTTCACCGAGATCGCGCCGCGCTACGAGAACCGCCCGGGTGGCTACACCCGTATCACCAAGATCGGTCCCCGTCGTGGCGACAACGCCCCGATGGCCGTGATCGAGCTGGTCGAGGCGCTGACCGTCGCGCAGAACGCCGTCGGCGAGGCCGAGGCCGCCACCAAGCGCGCCGTCAAGGAGGCCGACGAGGCCAAGGTCGAGGCCCCCAAGGCCGACGAGGCCGAGGCCGCCGAGCAGGCCTGACACCCACCAGGTGTGTTGCGGGCCCGCTTCCCCATCCGTGGGGGAGCGGGCCCGTTCCTCTTTGTCCAGGGAGTGGAGAGCAGTGGTCAACGATTGCGCCGAGCGGCCGCCGGTGAAGGACGGGCCGGCCGACGGGTACGTCCGGGTCCGGCTGGACCTCGCCTACCACGGCGCCGAGTTCTCCGGCTGGGCCCGGCAGAAGGGCGGCCGGCGGACGGTCCAGGAGGAGATCGAGACCGCGCTGCAGATCGTCACCCGCAGCCAGGAGCTCCACCCGCTCACCGTGGCCGGCCGCACCGACGCCGGTGTGCACGCCCGGGGCCAGGTCGCCCACGTCGACCTGCCGGCCGAGCTGTGGGAGGCGCACCGGGAGAAGCTGATGCGCCGGCTGGCGGGGCGACTGCCCGGTGACGTCCGGATCTACCGGGTGGGCGAGGCCCCGGCCGGCTTCGACGCCCGCTTCTCGGCGATCTGGCGCCGCTACGCCTACCGGGTCGCCGACCACCCCGGCGGGGTCGATCCGCTGCTGCGCGGCCATGTGCTCTGGCACGACCGGCCGCTCGACCTGGACCGGATGAACGCCGCCGCCCGGCTGCTGCTCGGCGAGCACGACTTCGCGGCGTACTGCAAGAGGCGCGAGGGCGCGACCACCATCCGCACCCTGCTGGAGCTGCGCTGGGACCGGGTCCCGGTGGACGGCTACGCGTCCCAGGAGGGCTCGCTCGCGGTCGCCACCGTGCGGGCCGACGCCTTCTGCCACAACATGGTGCGCGCCCTGGTCGGCGCCATGCTGCTGGTCGGCGACGGCCACCGGCCGGTGGAGTTCCCCGGCGAGGTGCTGGCCGGCGGTGTGCGCAACTCCGCCGTCAACGTGATCCGGCCGTACGGACTGACCCTGGAGGAGGTCGGCTACCCGGCCGACGAGCAGCTCGCCGAGCGCAACCGAGCCGCCCGCCGGATGCGCACCCTCCCCGGCACCCCCACCGCCCCGTCAGGCCCCGACGCCACCTAATCCATTTGGGTCCGGGGCGGCGGCTTGGGACAATCTCCCCCATGGGACACGTCGAGATTTCGCACCTGGAGTACTACCTGCCGGACGGGCGGGTGCTGTTCGACGACGCGTCCTTCCGGGTGGGGGAGGGCGCGGCCGTCGCGCTGGTCGGCGCCAACGGCGCGGGCAAGACCACGCTGCTGCGCATGATCGCGGGCGACCTCCAGCCGCACGGCGGCTCGGTGACGATCAGCGGCGGGCTCGGCGTGATGCGCCAGTTCGTCGGCACCACCGGCCGCGAGGAGCAGAAGAAGGCCGGTGACGAGCAGGAGGGTCCGGGCGCGCTGCCCGCCGACGCCTCGGTCCGCGACCTGCTGGTCTCCGTCGCCCCCGCGCGGATCGCCAAGGCCGCCCGCGCGGTCGACGCCGCCGAGCTGGCGATGATCGCCCAGGACGACGAGAAGACGCAGATGGCCTATGCCCAGGCGCTCTCCGACTGGGCCGACGTCGGCGGCTACGACTACGAGACCGACTGGGACGTCTGCACCACGGCGGCCCTCGGGGTGTCCTTCGACAAGGCCCAGTGGCGCGGCCTGAACACGCTCTCCGGCGGCGAGCAGAAGCGGCTCGTCCTGGAGGCGCTGCTGCGCGGCCCGGAGGAGGTCCTGCTGCTCGACGAGCCGGACAACTACCTGGACGTCCCGGGCAAGCGCTGGCTGGAGGAGGCCATCAGGGCCACCCCGAAGACCGTGCTGTTCATCTCCCACGACCGCGAGCTGCTGTCCCGCACCGCCGAGAAGATCATCAGCGTCGAGTCCGGCGCGGCCGGCTCCAGCGTCTGGGTGCACGGCGGCGGGTTCGACTCCTTCCACGAGGCCCGCAAGGCCCGCTTCGAGCGCTTCGAGGAGCTGCGCCGCCGCTGGGACGAGGAGCACGCCAAGCTCAAGAAGCTCGTCGTCAACCTGCGCCAGGCCGCCTCGATCAGCCACGACATGGCCTCCCGCTACTCGGCCGCGCAGACCAGGCTGAAGAAGTTCGAGGACGCCGGCCCGCCCGAGGCCCCGCCGCGTGAGCAGAGCATCACCATGCGGGTCAAGGGCGGGCGCACCGGAGTGCGCGCCTTCACCATGGAGCAGCTGGAGCTCACCGGTCTGATGAAGCCCTTCGACCTGGAGGTCTTCTACGGCGAGCGGGTCGGGGTGCTGGGGTCCAACGGCTCCGGCAAGTCGCACTTCCTGCGGCTGCTGGCGGGCGACGCCACGGTGGCCCACACCGGGGCCTGGAAGCTCGGCGCCCGGGTGGTGCCCGGCCACTTCCGGCAGACCCACGCGCACCCCGAGCTGCTCGGCCGCACCGTCCGCTCGATCGTCGAGGAGGAGCACGCGCTCGGCCGCGGCGCCGCGATGGGCGTGCTGCGCCGGTACGAGCTGGACCGGCAGGAGGAGCAGAAGTTCGAGTCGCTCTCCGGCGGCCAGCAGGCCCGGCTGATGATCCTCAAGCTGGAGCTGTCCGGCGTCACCGCGCTGCTGCTCGACGAGCCGACCGACAACCTGGACCTGGAGAGCGCCGAGGCGCTGCAGGCCGGGCTGGAGGCCTTCGACGGCACTGTGCTGTGCGTCACCCACGACCGGTGGTTCGCCCGGACCTTCGACCGTTTCCTGGTTTTCGGCGCCGACGGCCGGGTCTACGAGTCCCCGGAGCCGGTCTGGGACGTCAGCCGGGTCGAGCGGGACCGCTGATCAGGGGCCCGGGAGACCGTTCCGGCGGGGAGGATTTTGACCGTCCCCGTCCGGCCCGGTAGCCTGGGCGCTTGATGTGCGTATTGGCTCGCTCTATCTCACGTGAGAGGTCGGTACGCCGGAGACACCAGGTCGACGACCAGCGGCTCCCCCTTGAATTGCGTCCAAGGCGGCCAGGCTGATCCCTCCTCCGGGTGCTCCTGTCAGGACTCACTCACTGAAAAGCGAAGGCATACGACCGTGCGTACGTACAGCCCCAAGCCCGGCGACGTCCAGCGTCAGTGGCACGTCATCGACGCGACCGACGTCGTGCTCGGCCGTCTGGCCTCCCAGGCCGCCAACCTCCTCCGGGGTAAGCACAAGGCGATCTACGCGCCGCACGTTGACACTGGTGACTTCGTCATCATCATCAACGCCGACAAGGTGCACCTGTCCGGTAACAAGAAGACCCAGAAGCTGGCCTACCGCCACTCGGGCTTCCCGGGCGGTCTGCGTTCGGTGCGCTACGACGACCTGCTGGCGAACAACCCGGAGAAGGCCGTCGAGAAGGCCATCAAGGGCATGATCCCCAAGAACACCCTGGGCCGTCAGATGCTCTCCAAGCTGAAGGTCTACTCGGGCGACCAGCACCCGCACGCTGCGCAGCAGCCGGTGCCGTTCGAGATCACCCAGGTCGCGCAGTAATTCCGGCCACCAAGCCCCCCATCACTGAAAAGAGCTGAGGAACACCGTGGCCGAGACCACCGAAACCCTTGAGGTCGAGTTCGACGAGACTGTCGTCGAGGGCGAGTTCACCTCCGAGGAGTACACCTCCGAGTCCCTGGCCGGCCGCTTCGGCGAGGCCGTCCCCGGCGCCGGCCTCGGCCGTCGCAAGGAGGCGATCGCCCGCGTGCGCATCGTCCCGGGCACCGGGCAGTGGAAGATCAACGGTCGCACCCTGGAGAACTACTTCCCCAACAAGGTGCACCAGCAGACCGTGAACGAGCCCTTCAAGCTCCTCGAGCTGGACGGCCGTTACGACGTTGTCGCCCGCATCTCCGGCGGCGGCGTCTCCGGTCAGGCCTACGCGCTGCGCCTCGGCGTCGCCCGTGCCCTGAACGAGGCCGACGTGGACAACAACCGCGCCGCGCTGAAGAAGGCCGGCTTCCTGATGCGTGACGCGCGTGCCGTCGAGCGCAAGAAGGCCGGTCTCAAGAAGGCCCGCAAGGCGCCGCAGTACAGCAAGCGCTAATTGCGCCCCCGGGGGTGCGTACCGCCCTGGTGGTGCACGCCCCCGGATGCGCTCCATACGCCCCGGAGTACCCCGTGTACTCCGGGGCGTCGTGCTCCCCGGCCATTGTGCGGAGGCCGGGGATTCGATCGGATTCACTGCAAGGCATTGCGGCGATGTGAGGACGGGACAATGGGACGACTCTTCGGTACGGACGGTGTGCGCGGTGTGGCCAACCAGGGGCTGACGGCTGAGCTGGCGCTCGGCCTGTCGGTCGCGGCGGCGCACGTGCTCGGCGAGGCGGGAGCCTTCGACGGCCACCGGCCGGTCGCGGTCGTCGGCCGTGACCCGCGTGCCTCGGGCGAGTTCCTGGAGGCCGCGGTCATCGCGGGCCTCGCGAGCGCCGGCGTCGACGTACTGCGGGTCGGAGTGCTCCCCACCCCGGCGGTGGCCTACCTCACCGGCGCGCTCGGCGCCGACTTCGGCGTGATGCTGTCCGCCAGCCACAACGCCATGCCGGACAACGGCATCAAGTTCCTCGCCCGCGGCGGCCACAAGCTGGACGACCGCATCGAGGACGCCATCGAGGCCCACTTCCACAAGCACGCGGCGGGCGGTGAGGACTGGAACCGTCCGACCGGCGCCGCCGTCGGCCGGGTCCGCGAGTACACCGAGGGCTTCGACAAGTACGTCGCCCACCTCATCGGCGTGCTGCCCAACCGCCTGGACGGCATCCGGGTCGTCATCGACGGCGCGCACGGCGCGGCCGCGTACGTCGCCCCCGAGGCCTTCGCCCGGGCCGGCGCCGAGGTCGTGCACACTCTGGGCGCCGAGCCCACCGGCCTCAACATCAACGACGGTGTCGGCTCCACCCACCTGGACCGGCTGCGCACCGTCATGCGCGAGCACTCGGCGGACCTCGGGATCGCCCTGGACGGCGACGCCGACCGCTGCCTGGCCGCCGACGCGGCCGGCGACGAGGTCGACGGCGACCAGATCATCGCGATCCTGGCCGTCGCCATGAAGGAGGCCGGCACGCTGCGCCGCAACACCGCGGTCGCCACCGTGATGTCCAACCTGGGCTTCAAGCTGGCGATGGAGCGCGAGGGCATCGACCTGGTCGAGACCTCGGTCGGCGACCGGTACGTGCTGGAGGCGATGAAGGAGCACGGCTTCGCGCTGGGCGGCGAGCAGTCCGGCCACGTCATCCTGCTGGACCACGCGACCACCGGCGACGGGACCCTGACCGGTCTGATGCTCGGCGCCCGGCTGGCCGCCACCAAGCAGCCGCTGGCGGACCTGGCCGCCGTGATGACCCGCCTGCCGCAGGTGCTGATCAACGTCAAGGGTGTCGACAAGAGCCGGGTCGGGACCAGCGAGGAGCTGGCCGCCGCGGTGGCCGCGGCCGAGGCCGAGCTGGGTGCCACCGGCCGGGTGCTGCTGCGTCCGTCGGGCACCGAGCCGCTGGTCCGGGTGATGGTCGAGGCCGCCGACGAGGCGCAGGCGCAGTCCGTCGCCGAGACGCTCGCCGAGGCGGTGCGCAGCTCGCTGAGCTGACGGCCCCGGAGAACACGCCAGAAGGCCCCCGCCGCGGACGATCGCGGCGGGGGCCTTCGGCGTTTCCCTCAGAGCTTGCGCAGCAGCGCCCGGCGGACCTTGTGGTCCGAGCCCTTCTGCAGGACCAGGGTGGCCCGGCCGCGGGTGGGCCGCACGTTCTCCAGCAGGTTCGGACGGTTGATGGTGCGCCAGACCTGGCGGCCGTACTCCATCGCCTCCTCCTCCGGCACCTCGGTGAAGCGGCGGAAGTAGGAGCTCGGGTCCTGGAAGGCGGTCTGCCGCAGCTTGCGGAACCGGTCCAGGTACCAGCTCTCGATGTCGTCGGTGCGGGCGTCGACGTAGATCGAGAAGTCGAAGTAGTCGGCCACCGCGAGGCGGGTGCGGCCGTCGCTGCCGGGCAGGGCCGGCTGGAGCACGTTCAGGCCCTCGACGATGAGGATGTCCGGGCGCTCCACGGTGAGCCGCTCGTCCGGCACGATGTCGTACACGAGGTGCGAGTAGACCGGGGCGGTGACCCGCTCCTTGCCGGCCTTCACATCCGCGACGAAGCGGGTCAGCGCCCGGCGGTCGTACGACTCGGGGAAGCCCTTGCGGGCCATCAGGCCGCGCCGGCGCAGCTCGGCGTTGGGCAGCAGGAAGCCGTCGGTGGTGACCAGCTCGACCCGGGGGTGCTCCGGCCAGCGGGCCAGCAGCGCCTGGAGCAGTCGGGCGGTGGTGGACTTGCCGACCGCGACCGAGCCGGCCACCCCGATGATGAACGGGGTGCGGGTGCGTTCGGTGTCCGGGGTGTCCAGGAAGGTGCCCAGTGCGCCGCGCAGGTCGTGCGTGGCGTGGATGTAGAGGTTCAGCAGCCGGGACAGCGGCAGATAGACGTCCCGGACCTCGTCGAGGTCGAGTGCGGTGCCGAGACCCCGCAGCCGTTCCACCTCCTCCGCGGTCAGTGGCAGCGGCGTACGCTCGCGCAGGGCGCTCCACTCGGCCCGGCTGAGGTCCACGTAGGGGGACGGCGAGGGGCCGGGCGTGATGTCGCCCCGCGTACAGAGTTCGGTCAGCACATGCTCCATTGTGGGCCGTAGCGCCGTTCGTGGCGGCTGTGGTGTCGGTCACGGCCTGTGGGCGAACCGTGCGAATGGGGCGTCCGAAGCGCCCTTATGCTGGCACGCATGTGCGGAATTGTTGGATACGTGGGCTCCCAGCCCGCCCTTGATGTTGTAATCGCAGGCCTGCAGCGACTGGAGTACCGGGGTTACGACTCCGCCGGTGTCGCAGTGCAGGTGCAGGGCTCCGACGGGCAGTGGAGCCTCGCCACCGACAAGCGGGCCGGCAAGCTCGCGAACCTGGAGAAGTCGCTCGCCGAGACCCCTCTTCCCGGCGGCACCACCGGCATCGGCCACACCCGTTGGGCCACCCACGGCGGGCCGACGGACGCCAATGCCCACCCCCACCTGGACGACGCGGCCAAGGTCGCGGTGGTCCACAACGGCATCATCGAGAACTTCGCCCAGCTCCGGGCCGAGCTGGCCGAGCGCGGCCACACCCTGCGTTCGGAGACGGACACCGAGGTCGTCGCGCACCTGCTCGGCGAGCTGTACGAGGGCGACCTCGCGGAGGCCATGCGCGCCGTCTGCCGCCGGCTGGAGGGCGCCTTCACCCTCGTCGCCGTGCACGCCGACGCCCCGGACGTGGTGGTCGGCGCCCGTCGCAACTCGCCGCTGGTGGTCGGGCGCGGCGAGGGCGAGAACTTCCTCGCCTCCGACGTGTCCGCGTTCATCGCGCACACCCGCGAGGCGATCGAGCTGGGCCAGGACCAGGTCGTCGAGCTGCGCCGCGAGGGCGTCACGGTGACCAACTTCGACGGCACCCCGGCCGACGTGACCGAGTACCACGTCGACTGGGACGCCTCGGCCGCCGAGAAGGGCGGCTACGACTACTTCATGCTCAAGGAGATCGCCGAGCAGCCGAAGGCCGTCGCCGACACCCTCCTCGGCCGGATCGGCACCGACGGCCGGCTCACCCTCGACGAGCTGCGGATGTCGGACGCCGACCTGCGCGCGGTCGACAAGGTCGTCATCGTCGCCTGCGGCACCGCCTTCCACGCGGGCATGATCGCCAAGTACGCGATCGAGCACTGGACCCGGATCCCGTGCGAGGTCGAGGTCGCCTCGGAGTTCCGCTACCGCGACCCGATCATGGGCCCGGGCACGCTGGTCATCGCCATCTCGCAGTCCGGCGAGACCATGGACACCCTGATGGCGCTGCGCCACGCGCGCGAGCAGGGCGCCAAGGTGCTGGCGATCTGCAACACCAACGGCTCGACCATCCCGCGCGAGTCGGACGCGGTGCTGTACACCCACGCCGGCCCCGAGGTGGCGGTCGCCTCGACCAAGGCGTTCCTGACCCAGCTGGTCGCCTGCTACCTGGTCGCGCTGTACCTGGGCCAGGTGCGCGGCACCAAGTGGGGCGACGAGATCCTCGCCGTCATCAAGGAGCTCGGCGACGCGCCGAAGCAGGTCGAGCAGGTCCTGGAGACCATGGAGCCGGTGCGCGAGCTGGCCCGCTCCCTCGCCGACGCCAAGTCGGTGCTGTTCCTCGGCCGGCACGTGGGCTTCCCGGTCGCCCTGGAGGGCGCGCTCAAGCTCAAGGAGCTCGCCTACATGCACGCCGAGGGCTTCGCCGCCGGTGAGCTGAAGCACGGCCCGATCGCGCTGATCGAGGAGGGTCTGCCGGTGGTGGTGGTCGTGCCGTCGCCGCGCGGCCGGTCGATCCTGCACGACAAGATCGTCTCCAACATCCAGGAGATCCGGGCCCGCGGTGCGCGGACCATCGTGATCGCGGAGGAGGGCGACGAGGCGGTCGTCCCGTACGCGGACCACCTGATCCGCATCCCGGTCACGCCGGTGCTGCTGCAGCCGCTGGTCGCCACCGTGCCGCTGCAGGTCTTCGCCTGCGAGCTGGCCACGGCCAAGGGCCACGAGGTCGACCAGCCCCGCAACCTGGCGAAGTCGGTCACCGTCGAGTAGTCCGACCCCGCTCCGTCCCGGGGCCCCTGCGGTGGCTGCGTCCTACCGCAGGGGCCCCGTGTCGAGCGTGAACGAGAACGGGGCGGGCAGGTCCAGGGGCTTGCCGAACTCGACCTTGGTCGTGGTGATGTAGTCGCCGTCCTCGGGGTTGGTGAACAGGGTGACGGTGCCGGCGTCGCGGTCGACCAGCAAGTAGCAGGGGATCCCAGCGGCGGCGTAGCCCATGCGCTTGGGCTCGCGGTCCTTGTGCGGGTTGAGCGAGGTGACCTCGAAGACGAGCAGGACACCCTCCGCCGAGGCCCAGGGATCCAGATGGTCGAACCGGTCGGCCGGGACGACCGTGCCGTCGGGGATGAACCGGCCGCCGGGAGTGATCAGGCCCTTGACGCCTGCGATGTCAAGATCGATCGCGGCGCTCCGGAAGAACTGCTTGGTGATCTTCGAGACTGCGCCCTCGTGCTGTCCGTCCGGTGGCGGCGTCACGACGATCTCCCCTTCGATGAATTCGGCCTTGCTTCCCAGCGGGGTGTCCAGCTCCAGAAACGCCTGGAGGAGGCTGCCCTCGCTCAGCGGGTGCTCGACTGCCGGCATGGCGACCATGGCCCTTCTCCCTCCTGTGGGTCCGTGCCGAGCCACACCGTAGGCACCCGGACCGACACCGGTGGGGAATCGAAGTTGGTGTCACTCGAAAGTGTGCCGCACGGTCGGGGGCGCCGTCGGGAGCTCCTTCGCGTAGCGTCGGCGGGAGTTGCCGCCGAGTCCGGGGGAGAGCCCGTCATGCGTTGTGCCCACCGCGTCGACCAGGTCCGTGCCGCCGAGGCGGAGCTGATGGCCCGGCTCCCGGAGGGCACGCTGATGCGGCGGGCCGCCGCCGGGCTCGCCGTGACCTGCGCCCGGCTGCTGACCCGCCGGCGCGGCCGGGTGTACGGCAGCCGGGTGGTGGTGCTGGCCGGCAGCGGCGACAACGGCGGTGACGCCCTGTACGCCGGTGCGGAGCTGGCCCGGCGCGGGGCGCGGGTGACGGCGGTGCTGCTCGCCCCCGGGCGGGCGCACGGCGGCGGGCTGACGGCGCTGCGGGCGGCGCACGGGCGGGTGGTGGTGGAGCAGGAGATCGGCCTGGCCGACTTCTCGTGCGCGGACCTGGTGCTGGACGGCATCGTCGGCATCGGCGGCCGGGGCGGACTGCGCCCGGAGGCCGAGCCGTACGCCCGGGCCGCGCGGACCGGGGTGGTGGTGGCCGTCGACGTGCCCAGCGGGGTGGACGCCGACACCGGCGAGGTCGCCGGGGCGGCGCTGCGGGCGGACGTCACGGTCTGCTTCGGCACCTACAAGCCCGGGCTGCTGATCGACCCGGGCGCCTCGTACGCCGGAGCGGTGCAACTGGTGGGGATCGGACTCGAACTTCCGCCGGCCGGGGTGGTGGCCCTGCAGCACGCCGACGTGGCCGCCCTGCTGCCGGTGCCGGGCGCGGAGAGCGACAAGTACCGGCGCGGTGTGGTCGGGGTCGCCGCCGGTTCGGCGCGGTACCCGGGGGCGGCGCTGCTCGCGGTCGCCGGCGCGCTGCGCGGCGGCGCGGGCGCGGTGCGGTACGTGGGGACGGCGGCCGAGGAGGTGGTGCGGTGCTTCCCGGAGACGCTGGTCACCGAGGGCGGTCCGGCCGGGGCCGGCCGGGTGCAGGCCTGGGTGGTCGGACCGGGCGGCGGCGAGGGCGCCGGCCGGGCGCTCGCCGAGGCGCTGGCGGCCGACGTGCCGGTACTGGTCGACGCGGACGGGCTGACCGAGCTGGCCCGGCTCGGCCCCGGCGCGCTCGCCGGGCGGACGGCACCGACGCTGCTCACCCCGCACACCGGGGAGGCGGCCCGGCTGCTCGCCGGGGCCGGGGGCGACGGCGGCACCCGTTCGGAGCAGGCCCGCCCGCCCGCCGCCGATCCTCCCCCAGCCTCCGGCCGGGGGTACGCCCAGGGCGCCGTGCGGGTGAACCCGACCGGGACCGCGTGGCTGGCCACGGCCGGCAGCGGGGACGTCCTGGCCGGGCTGGCCGGCTCACTGCTCGCCGCGGGCCTGTCCGCGCCGGACGCCGCCGCGGTGGCGGCCTATCTGCACGGGCTCGCCGCCCGGCACACCGCAGCCGTCCCCGGCGCCCCCGTCACCGCCTCGGAGGTGGCGGCCGCGCTCCCGGCGGTCTGGAACGACGTCCGCACCGGGGCCGCCCCGGAACCGCGTTCCCGGCGGGCGGGTGGAACCGGCCGCTGATTCGTGGGCGTCCGGAAGGGGGTGGCGGGTCGCGGGGGGTCCCGGGCGCGGGCGGCCCGGGGCGGCGACCCGAAGGGCCGTTCGGCAAGGACCCCGGGACGTCTGGGAGACTGACCCTGATGACAACTGCGAAGACGCCCGTGATGGCCGGCCTCACCGAAGGCGTACGGGCCGAGGCGACCATCGATCTCGCCGCCCTGCGCGGCAACCTCGACGCGCTGCGCGAGCGCATCGGCGGGGCCACGGTGATGGCTGCGGTCAAGGCGGACGCCTACGGCCACGGCGCGCTGCGCTGTGCCCGGGAGGCGGTCGCCGCGGGAGTCGGCTGGTTGGGCACCGCGACGCCGGAGGAGGCGCTCGCCCTGCGCGCCGGCGGGGTGGGTCCCGGACAGGCGCGGATCCTCTGCTGGCTGTGGACCCCCGGCGGGCCCTGGCGGGAGGCGCTCTTCGCGGACCTCGACATCTCGATCAGCGGCGAGTGGGCGCTCACCGAGCTGCTCGCCGCCGTCCGCGCCACCGGCATACCGGCCCGGGTCCACCTCAAGGCCGACACCGGCCTCGGCCGCAACGGTTGCCAGCCGCACGACTGGCCCGAGCTGGTCGCCGCCGCACGCCGCGCCGAGCTGGACGGCCTGCTGACCGTGGTCGGCGTCTGGTCGCACTTCGCCGCCGCCGACGAGCCCGGCCACCCCTCGATCCAGGCGCAGCTGGACGCCTTCCGCTCGGCCCTGGCCTCCGCCGAGGCGGCCGGGCTGCGCCCCGAGGTGCGGCACCTGGCCAACTCGCCGGCCGCCCTGCTGCTGCCGCAGTCGCACTTCGACATGGTCCGCACCGGCCTCGCCATGTACGGGCTGTCGCCGGTCCCCGACGTGGGCTCGCCGTCCGACTTCGGCCTGCGCCCGGTGATGTCGCTGACCGCCCGGCTGGCCCTGGTCAAGCACGTGCCCGGCGGCCACGGGGTCAGCTACGGCCACCACTACACCACCCCGGGGCCGACCACGCTGGGCCTTGTCCCGGTCGGCTACGGCGACGGCATCCCGCGGCACGCCAGCGGCATCGGCCCGGTGCAGGTCGACGGCAAGTGGCGCACGGTGGCCGGCCGGGTGGCGATGGACCAGTTCGTGGTGGACCTCGGCGGCGACACCCCGCCGATCGGCGACGAGGTACTGGTCTTCGGCAGCGGCGACCGCGGTGAGCCGACCGCCGAGGACTGGGGCCGCGCCTGCGGCACCATCTCCTACGAGATCGTGACCCGGATCGGCTCCCGGGTGCCGCGCCGCTACGTCGGCGGCCTGGACGAGGGCCTGCTCGGATGAGCGGGCCGAGCGACACCGACCCGGTCGCGACCCTCGGCCGGGCGGCCCGGGCCGTCAAGGCGGCCGAGGCGGCCACCGGGGTGAGCCGGGCCGGTCTGATCGGCATCTCGGTCGGCGTGCTCGCCGCCGGCGCCGCCGCCGGGGTCGCGATCGACCGGCTGACGGTCGGCCGGAGCACCCGCCGCCGGGCCCGCGCCGAGCTGGACGCCAACGCCCCGTACGGCTCGCTGCGCGGCCGCCCCCGCACGGTGGCCGCCGCCGACGGCACCGAGCTGTACGTCGAGCTTGACGGCCTCGGCATCCCGGAGGGCCGCGACAACCCGGACGGGGAGCGGGACGGCGCGGCCGAGCCGCTGACCGTGGTCTTCTGCCACGGCTACTGCCTCAACCAGGACAGCTGGCACTTCCAGCGCGCCGCCTTCCGGTCCGGTGCCCGGCTGGTCCTGTGGGACCAGCGCAGCCACGGCCGCTCGGAGCGCTCCCGCTCCTTCCTGGCCGGCGAACCCGCCGGCATCGACCAGCTGGGCGGCGATCTCAAGGCCGTGATCGACGCCGTCGCGCCGACCGGCCCGCTGGTCCTGGTCGGCCACTCGATGGGCGGCATGACGATGATGGCGCTGGCCGACCAGCACCCGGAGCTGTTCCGGGAGCGGGTCGCCGGGGTCGCGCTGATCGGCACCCTGGCCGGGAACTGGGACGCCGTCACCTTCGGCCTGCCGGTCGCCGGCGCCAAGCTGTTCCGCAAGGTCGCGCCGGGCATGATGAAGCTGCTCGGACGCCAGGTGGACCTGGTGGAGGCGACCCGTCGGCTCGGTGCGGACGTCAGCGCCGTCTTCTACCGGCGGTACTCCTTCGGGGCGAAGGACGTCGACCCGGGCGTGGTCCGGTTCGCCGAGCAGATGCTGGACGCCACCCCGATCGACGTGGTGGCCGAGTTCTACCCGGTGTTCTCGGCGCACGAGAAGACCGAGGCGCTGGCCGTCCTGCGCGGCATCCCCACCCTGGTGCTGACCGGCACCAAGGACCTCCTCACCCCGCCCGGCCACGGCGAGGTGATGGCCGAGCAGCTGCCGGGGGCCGAGCTGGTCCTGGTCCAGGACGCCGGGCACCTGGTGATGCTGGAGCGCCCCGACCTGGTCGACCACCACCTGGCCGACCTGTTCGACCGGGCCGCCCGCTTCCGCGGCGCGGCCCCGCTGCCGCCCCAGGTCGGCGAACCGGCGTAGGCCGGGGCCCGCGCCCCGGCCGTCCTGTCCCCGGGGCGGGCCCGGCGCGGGCGGTGCCGGGGATGTGGCACGGTAGCGGGGGCGCCCGAGGACCGGTGCGCCGCCGTACGGACCGAAGGGCTTGATTCGCGCATGGGCTCCCACGCCTCTCTCACCGTCGCCACCCCCGACCGGATGGGCCGGCTCGGCCGGGAGCTGGCTGCGCTCCTGCGGCCGGGGGACCTCGTGCTGCTCTCCGGCGAGCTGGGAGCGGGCAAGACCACGCTGACCCGGGGCCTCGGCGAGGGGCTCCAGGTGCGCGGGGCGGTCACCTCCCCGACCTTCGTGATCGCCCGGGTGCACCCCTCACTGGTGGGCGGCCCGGCGTTGGTGCACGTCGACGCGTACCGGCTGGGCGGCGACCTCGACGAGATGGAGGACCTCGACCTCGATGTCTCGCTGCCCGAGTCGGTGGTGGTGGTCGAGTGGGGCGAGGGCAAGGTCGAGCGGCTCTCGGAGAACCGTCTGGAGGTCCGGATCGGACGCGCGATCGGCGCCGAGGCGGCCGGGGACGACCTGGACCCGCGCCGGGTGGAGCTGACCGGCATCGGCACCCGCTGGGACGGCACGGACCTGACCGCGCTGGCCTGACCGCGCCCGACCGCGCCGGCCGCGCCGCACCGGAGCGCCCCGGCCGCGCTGCCGGGGCGGCCCCGCCGTGTCACGGTTTGCCGACAGGGTGTCGGGAAGATGTTGCGATCGAGGTCCCGGGCGTGGTGGGATGGTTCTTGAGGTTAGGTCTGCCTAACTAGGAGGCGCCATGCCGAGCACCACGCCCGCCCCGGAGCGCGCACCGCGCGGGACCGGGGCCGAGGAGCCCGCCCGCCGTGCCGCGGGGGAGCCGATGCGGGCCCTGCTGGCCGCCTGTGCGGCGGCGGAGGCGGTCTCCACCCCGCCCGAACGCCGTCCGGCCGCCCACGCGCTGGGCGAGGGCCCCGGGACGTCCGGACCGTCGCCGTCGAGCGGCGGCGCGCACGAGACCCGGCGCGCCGCCTAGGGCGCGTCCCCGGTCAGTGGATCACGACGACCTTGGTGTCCTTCGGCGCGAAGTCCCAGAGCAGCTGGCCGTCCGCGCGGCTGCTGCGGATGCCGCCGGTCTTGCCCGTCGAGGCGGCCGGGGAGGACGCGGCCGAGGTGGGCGCCGGGGCGGCGGGCGGAGCGCCGGTGCCGCCGTCGACGGCCGCGCCGAAGCCGAACACCACGCCGTTCTGCTGCGCGAAGCGCACCACGTGCTCGATCTGCTTGCCGTCGGTGCCGGTCCCGGACGGGGTCCGGCTGTAGACGGGGTAGCTGCCGGGGGCCGGCTCGACCGTGCCCGGGGTCACCGGGAAGGTGGCCACCACCTGGGGGGTCTTCTTCGGGTCGATCAGCCAGACGTAGTGGGTGCTGACCGAGTAGACGACCCGCAGCCCGGTGCCGGTGCCCACGGCGGGCAGCGTCGGGGCGGCCGGCGTGGGCGTGGCGGTCGGGGTGGCCGAGGCGGCCGGTCCGCTGGAGGTGGCGGCCGTGCTCGTGACCGGGTTCGCGGCGACCGCGCGGTCCTGCGCGCCGTTGGCCTGGAAGGCCAGCAGGCTCACCACCGCCAGGGCCCCCAGGGTCAGCCCGGTGACCACCACTCCAGGACCCATCTTCGCCACGTGCCGCTCCCACCGCCGTCCCAAAACCGTCGGCCCCATCGTGCCAGGTTCGCCCGTCCGGTCCGCATCGTGTCGGACGTGTGTTCCGGAGCCGGTCCGGTTTTCGATCGGGCGGAGCACGTGCCCCGGCGGGACCGGCCCGGACGGGGTGCTGGCCGACCGGTCTAACCTTGACCCGTGCTGCTGCTCGCGTTCGACACCGCTACCCCCGCCGTCACCGCCGCCGTCCACGACGGCACGGCCGTCCTCGCCGAGACCGACCAGGTCGACGCCAGGCGCCACGGCGAACTCCTGATTCCCGCGATCGACCGGGTGCTCCGGGAGGCCGGTGTCGACCGGCACCGGCTGACCGACATCGCGGTGGGCGTGGGCCCCGGCCCGTACACCGGTCTGCGGGTCGGCCTGGTGACCGCCGCCGCGCTGGGCCACGCGCTCGGCCTTCCGGTGCACGGCGTCTGCACCCTGGACGCGATCGCCCACGCGGCCCGCGCCGAGGGGCTGGCCGGCGAGGCGTTCACGGTGGCCACCGACGCCCGCCGCAAGGAGGTCTACTGGGCCGCGTACGACGCCGAGGGCCGGCGGACCGAGGGGCCGTCGGTGGACCGTCCGGGCGAGCTGACCCCGCCGGCGCGGTCGGTCGGCGCCGGTGCGCTGCTCTACCCGGACGCCTTCCCGGGCGCGCACGGCCCCGAGCACGTCTCGGCCGGAGCGCTCGCCGCGTTCGCCGTCGCCGAGCTGGCCGCCGGCCGGGCCCTGCTGCCCAACGCCCCGCTGTACCTGCGCCGCCCCGACGCCCAGGTGCCGGCCGGCTACAAGGCGGTGCTCCCGGCGTGACCGGCCCGAGCACCGCCGGCCCGAGCACCACGGACCCCGGTGCCGCCCGGCTGCGGCCGATGCGCTGGTGGCACATAGCCCCGGTGCTGGCGCTGGAGCTGGAGCTGTTCCCGGAGGACGCCTGGTCCGCCGGCATGTTCTGGTCCGAGCTGGCCGAGGCCCACCCCGGCGGCACCCGGCACTACACCGTCGCCGTCACCCCGGACGGCGCGGTCGTCGGCTACGCCGGGCTGATGGCGGTGGGCGGCGACGGCGATGTGCAGACCATCGCCGTCGACGGACGCCACCAGGGCACCGGGCTCGGCGCGGCGCTGCTCACCGACCTGGTCCGGGAGGCCGCCCGGCGCGGCTGCGCGGACCTGCTGCTGGAGGTGCGGGTGGACAACACCCGCGCGCAGCGGCTCTACGAGCGCTTCGGTTTCGAGCCGGTCGGCATTCGGCGCGGCTACTACCAGCCGGCCGGCATCGACGCGCTGGTGATGCGGCTCGACCTCGCGGCCGCCCCCGCCGACCACGTCGCTCCTGCCGCTCCTGCCGCCCCCGCCGCGGCCCCCGAAGACCTCGACGAACCCGCGGGCCACCCGCGACCGGATGTGAAGAAGGACACCCCCCATGGCTGACGAACCGCTCGTCCTCGGCATCGAGACCTCCTGCGACGAGACCGGCGTCGGCATCGTGCGCGGCACCACCCTGCTGGCCGACGCGGTGGCCTCCAGCGTCAACGACCACGCCCGCTTCGGCGGCGTCGTCCCCGAGATCGCCAGCCGCGCGCACCTGGAGGCGATGGTCCCGACCATCCAGCGCGCCCTGGACACCGCGGGCGTCAAGGCCAGCGACCTGGACGGCATCGCCGTCACCGCCGGACCGGGCCTGGCCGGCGCGCTGCTGGTCGGCGTGAGCGCCGCCAAGGCCTACGCGTGGGCCCTCGACAAGCCGCTGTACGGGGTCAACCACCTCGCCTCGCACATCTGCGTGGACCAGCTGGAGCACGGCCGGCTGCCCTCGCCGACGATGGCCCTGCTGGTCTCCGGCGGGCACTCCTCGCTGCTGCTGAGCGAGGACATCACCACCGACGTCCGCCCGCTCGGCGCGACCATCGACGACGCGGCCGGCGAGGCCTTCGACAAGGTGGCCCGGGTGCTCGGCCTGGGCTTCCCCGGCGGCCCCGTGGTGGACCGCAGGGCCCGTGAGGGCGACCCGAAGGCGATCGCCTTCCCGCGCGGCCTGACCGGCCCCAAGGACCCGGAGTACGACTTCTCCTTCTCCGGCCTGAAGACCGCCGTCGCCCGCTGGGTGGAGGCGAAGCGCCGGGCCGGCGAGGAGGTGCCGATCGCGGACGTCGCGGCGTCCTTCCAGGAGGCGGTCACCGATGTGCTCACCCGCAAGGCGGTCAAGGCCTGCAAGGACAACGGCGTCGACCATCTGATGATCGGCGGCGGTGTCGCGGCCAACTCCCGGCTCCGCGAGATGGCCCAGCAGCGCTGCGACCGCGCCGGGATCCGGCTGCGGGTGCCGCGTCCGGGCCTGTGCACCGACAACGGCGCGATGGTCGCCGCACTCGGCAGCGAGATGGTCTGGCGGGACCGCGCGCCGTCCTCGCTCGACCTGTCGGCGGACTCCTCGCTGCCGGTCACCGAGGTCCATGTGCCGCACACCGACTTCCACGGGCAGGCCTACCAGGCCCTGACCGGGCAGCAGCAGTGAGCGCCACCACCGCCGCGATGTGGGAGGCCAGGGCCGCCGACGGCCGGGGCGCCGAGCTCTCCGGCTGGGTCCGGGGGACGGCGCTGCCCGCGCTGCGCGGTTCGGCCGGGCTGCTCCGGACCGAGCTGCTCGCCGCCCCCGGGGACCGGGTGCTGCTGATCACCTGGTGGTCCGGCGAGCCGGTCCCGGTGCCGGAGCCGCCCGCCGCCCTGCTGGGCCGTCCGGTGCACCGCTGGTCCTTCACCAGCGAGCACGTGGAGTAGCCGCCGCCAGCCGTTCGCACGCCTGATCGGGAACCGAACGCCGGACCGTTACCGTGCTAGCGATCGAGGTCGCTGAACGGGAGCGGGGAGCACGGCGCGGTGAACAGGCACGCACGGAGCAGGACGACGGTGTACGCGGCGGGGGCGCTGGCCCTGCTGGCCGCCGCCACCGGGTGCACGAGCGACGGCGGCAGCGGCGCGGCCTCGGCCGCGCTGGTCCCGGCGAGCGGCTCCCCGGTGACGGCCGCGCCGTCGCCGTCGCGGTCCGCCGCTCCGTCGCCGACCGCGTCCCCGACCGGGGG